>NZ_JBNNWS010000002.1:227012-255069 GCF_050281185.1 Heyndrickxia sp. NPDC080065
CGGGAATCATAATGCTTGATTGACTCCCGTTCTCGCTTCAAATCACTTTGAACGGGAATCATAATGCTTGATTGACTCCCGTTCTCGCTTCAAATCGACTTAAACGGGAATCATAGTGCTTGGTTGACTCCCGTTCTCGCTTCAAATCGACTTGAACGGGAATCATAGTGCTTGGTTGACTCCCGTTCTCGCTTCAAATCACTTTGAACGGGAATCAAAAGATATAAAGGAATCTCTCTTTCATTTAATTTAAGAACGTTTTTTTCTTTTTTCGGTCAATGGCCCCTTCTTCCTTTTACCTTTTAACCACACTTTTTCTTTTTTTAATCAATGCTTAAATATTATTAACGCAAGTTAATAATTCAATATTCCGTCTAATATTAATGGAGTAAAATTCCTTTGCATAATTCCTAGTAGAATGCTATGTTTTTACTGATTGGCTGTTTTCGCATAGATTGTTAGAATCCTAATACCGGTTTCTACTCCATCTTATAAACAAAAAGTATACGAAAAGAGCCTACTGAATTACATATATGGAGGTTACATAATGGGGAAAACACATCATTTTAAGCGCTTGGCTATTGTTCTGTTAATCATGACTTTAGCTCTTGTAACTGCTGCATGCGGTAATAATAACGATACGAAAGAAAAGAAAGAAATGACCGCATGGGATAAAATAAAGAAGGAAGGAACAATTACCGTAGCAACTGCGGGTACACTTTACCCTGCTTCCTTCCATGAATCTAAAACAGACAAATTGACTGGATTTGAGGTAGAAGTCGTTCGTGAAATGGCGAAAAGAATGGGCCTTAAAGTTAATTTTGTTGAAATGGCCTTTGATGGGATGTTAGCATCGATCAATAGTGGAAAAGTTGATGTTGCTGCGAATGATATTGCAATAACAAACGAACGTAAAGAGAAATTTGCATTTTCCACACCTTACAAGTTCTCATTTGCATCTGCCATTGTAAGAAAAAGCGATTTATCAGGAATTAAAACAGTTGAAGATATTAAAGGAAAAAAAGCTGCTGGAGAAGCAACTACTACGTACATGAAGATTGCACGTAAATATGGTGCCGAGGAAGTTACCTATGATAATGCAACGAATGAGCAGTATTTAAGGGATGTATCTTCCGGAAGAACTGATATTATTATTAATGATTATTATTTACAAAAACTAGCTCTTGCTGCTTTTCCTAAATTAAACATCACCATTCATCCGGATCTTAAGTTTAATACTCGCGATGAAGGCGTTGGTATGATCATGAAAAAAGAAAATAAAGAACTCAATGAAAATATTAATAAGACCATCCAACAAATGATAGATGACGGAACGATCACAAAAATTTCAAAACAGTTCTTTGATGGTGCCGATGTAACAAAAAAACCTGATGTTAAGTACTAAGCAAATTTGAAAGGGAGAGGAACGTGGGAAACATCCAATGGGAATATTTTTTTAATTTTAGATTAGCCATCGAATCCTTTCCCTATGTCATCCAAGGTATAGGTTATACATTATTGATTTCTTTGGTTAGTATGTTTTTTGGGCTATTACTAGGATTTTTTCTGGCATTAGGCCGGATGTCTAAAAATCTATTACTCCAAATCCCAGCTCGAGGGTATATTTCCTTTATGAGGGGAGTACCGGTTCTTGTTCTATTATTTATTCTATACTTTGGATTCCCTATGCTTGGAATAAATTTCACTGCTGTAACTGCTGCATTGCTCGGTTTTAGCCTTAACAGTGCGGCCTATATGGCGGAAATTAATCGATCAGCTATTTCTTCAATTGATAAAGGGCAATGGGAAGCAGCTGCATCTCTTGGGCTTTCCTATTGGCAGACAATGCGGAGAATAATTCTCCCACAAGCTATTAAAATAGCTATGCCTCCGTTATCAAATGTACTTTTGGATTTAATTAAAGGCACTTCCTTAGCAGCAATGATTACGGTACCTGAGCTATTTCAAAAAGCGAAAATTGTCGGTGGGAGAGAATTTGATTATATGACGATGTATATTTTAGTTGCCCTTATCTATTGGGGAATATGCTCCATTATTTCTGTATTGCAAAACTATCTTGAAAAGCGGTATGAAGTGAATGAATAAGAGGATGACCAATAAGAATCTTGAACCTTATTGGTCACCCTCTTTTTTTAACAAACTTTACTCTTGTACTATAATATCTCACCAATCCATTGCTCCAATTGATCCTTATTCATTTCTCCTTCAAAAGCCCTTACCACTTTACCATTTCGATTTATAAAAAAGCTTGCTGGGAGATTATAAACTTTGTAGGTATTGTTTACCTTGGATTTCTTATCTTGTGATATTGGGAATGTTAAACCATATTGTTTAATAAATTTATTCACTATAAATTTTGATTCTACTCCATCATCAATGGAAATTACCTCAAATCCTTGTTTATGGTATTTTTCAAAAGCAGCTTGGATATTAGGCATTTCACGTTTACATGGCTCACACCAAGTTCCCCAAAAATTAATAAGCACTGCTTTTCCTTTGAAATCACTCAATTGAAAGGATTCACCTTTAAGAGTTTCCAATTCAAAATTCGGTGCAGTTTTCCCTACCGTTACTTTTCCTTTATTGTCTTTAGTAAGGTTTTGATATAATGTATAGCCAACCATTCCAAAAAGCAAAACTAGAATCAATGTTCGAATCAATAGTCTTTTCTTTTTATTCTTCAACCTCGTCACCTCAGAAATATACATTTATAATCCTATCTTATAAGATTAACACTGTTGAAAAAGAAGAATTTTGTGTAGGTATTGTTACATTTTTAATTTCACAAATTTACGCTTCCCTACTTGAACGACCATTTCATTTTCCACCGAAATATTTTCATGGATGTCAGTTACTTTTTCCCCATTAATTCTGACACCGCCATTTTGAATCATTTTTCGGGATTCACCTTTTGAAGTTTGTAATTTTAACTCGACGAGCAGATCAATGATTCCAATTTGATCTCCCCCTACCCATTCAATTGCCGGAATATCCTCGGGAAGTTCACCCTTTTGAAAAATCTGTTTAAAATTTCCCTCTGCTCTTTTTGAGGCCTCTATTCCATGGTACATTTTGACGATGGTTTTACTTAAAAGCATTTTAGCATCTCTTGGGTGTAGATTACCTTTTTCAAGATCCTCGTTAATCTTCTTTTTCTCATCAAGTGATAAATCAGTTGCAAGTTCAAAATATTTAATCATAAGCTCATCAGGGACGGACATCGCTTTCCCAAACATTTCATTCGGTTCTTCATCTACACCAATGTAATTGTTTTTAGACTTAGACATTTTCTCTATACCGTCTAGCCCTTCAAGTAATGGCAATAGAATAACAACCTGTTTTTCCTTTCCGAAGTGCTCCTGCAAATGTCTTCCCATTAACACATTAAAATGCTGGTCATTTCCGCCTAATTCAATATCACTTTCAAGAGCAACTGAATCGTAGCCTTGCATTAACGGATAGAAGAACTCATGAAGAGAAATGGGTTTTCCTGAAGAATATCGTTCTGAGAAATCATTTCTTTCAAGTAATCTCGCAACCGTAATACTGCCGGCTAAATGAATAATACTCTCCAAATTAAGTTTAGATAACCACTCTGAGTTATAGTGCAGCTCAACCTTTTCCGTATTCAGCACTTTGCCAAACTGTTCAAAATAGGTTTTTGCATTATGCTTTACTTCTTCATCAGTTAATTGTTTTCTCGCAGCCGACTTACCAGTTGGATCGCCAATTTTCCCTGTAAAGTCGCCAATTATTAGCTGTATGATATGTCCATTGTCCTGAAATTGTTTCAATTTATTTAATACGACCGTATGGCCAAGATGCACATCCGGTGCCGATGGATCCAAACCTAGCTTTACCTTTAATGGGACTTCATTAAAGATTGATTTAGCAATTTTATTTTTCAACTCTATAGCAGGAAGAATTTCTTGAACCCCAGTTGAATAAATTTCAAACTGCCTTTCCATTTCTTTTCTCTGATTGTTTGATAATTTATCAATAAAGTTTTCCATAATAATACCTCCTCTTTTTTTCCAATAAAAAACCACGCCCCTAAAAAAGGGACGTGGTTAACGAACACGCGGTACCACCCTAATTGAAGACATTACTCTTCCACTCAAACGTATAACGGTACGTCCGTTCTTTGCTACTCAAAATTCACAAAGAAAGTTCAAGGAGGTAATTCGCATTTATCTATGTGCTGATTTCCACCTGCCATCAGCTCTCTTTTACAGTGAGATAAAATACTACTAATTCCTGTCATTACTTTTAAATATTTCTACTATCATAGCGAAATCCTATAAAGATTTCAACTCCTATTTAGTATTATTTTTTGAATTATCCGGAGAATTTATCTCGAAAAACTCATAAAAATCCATTACAAATTCAGCTTTGTCTTTCAATGCCAGTTTTGCTAAGATAATCTCAATAATACATAGACATATTAAAATCAAAGGTCCAACGATCATTTCAGCATCCTCCTTTACTTACAAAAAAATGTAATAGATGAAACGCGTTTCAGGTCAAGAGGAAAATTAATATAGAAGGGAAATTTTAGATATGGCAAATATTCGTGAAATCGCTAAGCTTGCAGGAGTATCTATTACTACGGTTTCAAGAGTATTAAATAACCATCCATATGTTAGCGAAGAAAAGAAAGAGGCTGTTCATAGAGCAATTGAAACCTTGAACTATAAAAGAAATATACATGCACTCCATTTATCAAAAGGCTCATCAAACATGGTTGGTGTGGTTATCCCTACTATTAATCATCCGTATTTTAGTAGTATAGTGGAGGGAATCGCAGATGAAGCGATGAAGCACGATCTTCAATTAGTGTTGTTTCAAACAAATTATGAAACTACGAAAGAAATTGATTCACTAGAATTATTAAGAGGTCAATTAATCGACGGTCTTATTTTTTGTTCTAGAGCGATTTCTTATGATGTGTTATTAGAATATAAATCGTACGGTCCAATCATTCTTTGTGAAGATTCTGACCAAAGTGACTTTCCATCTATCAGCATCCCACACAAAGAAGCATTTCAGTTTGGCATGGAATATTTAATTTCAAAAGGACATAGTAAAATTGCTTATACACTTGGAAGATTAGAAGGTCCTAACAGTTTAAAGCGTAGAAAAGCATATGCAAGTATGATGAAGAGAATAAATCAAAGTATACATAATGACTGGATATTTGATGAATGTTTAACGATCAATGACGGGACACAAATTGTCGATAAGTATAAGGAATTAAAAGAAAAACCTACTGCTTTTCTTGTGACAAATGACCAAGTGGCTGCTGGATTAAAATTAGCTGCTGATGAGCTACGATTAAAAATTCCGCAAGATATCGCCATTCTAAGCTTTGACAATCAGCCTATTTCACAAATTCTAGGTATTTCTACGATTGAAATTCAAACGAAGGAAATTGGACGTATAGCAATAAAATCAGTCATACAATTCGAGGAAATAATAAAAAAGAAAAAGAATAAAATCTTACTGCCTTTTACATTAATTGAACGATCAACCGTATAGAGTTTACTGGATTGTATTTACAAGTACAGTCACCTTTTTGTAGTTTAAGTTTTACTTTTACAGCCAGACTTCCCCTCCTTTCGAGGAATTTCTCGGGAAATATTTCTTTATTCGACAAATGTTTTTGAAGAGATTCTATGTAGATATTCATTTAGTTCCTTCTTATTTTTTAACGTTATAATGGTCTTTCTCCCCCCTATCAATTGAAAAGCTTTAAAGTTATTATTTATGTTTTTCTTACGTGGATAATATGTTGTTATAATAAATTTAATAAATTCCCAATCGATTTTTTCCTTGCAGCCTTCTGCCATATCGGGGCGGGTTCTTCCGATGTTCTTCAACCATCTTGTTACAACACGATACAAACAAACATATAATGGAAGTTCTAGATAAATAATTGTGTCTGCCTTTTCTGCACGGATATCATAAGTAGACGTATAATTCCCCTCAATAATCCATTGATCTTCTTCTACCATTTTCTTCTGTGCATTTCGAAACTCCTCTAAAGGAGCCTGGATCCACCCTGGTTTCCAAAAGTAAGCATCCAAATGATACACTGGTAAACTCAAGTTTTCTCCTAACTTTCTAGCAAAAGTGGACTTTCCGACGCCTGCCGAAACCCCTATTACCATAATACGTTTCATCCATATATCCCCTTTTAATGTTTTTTCAGCATAATAAAAGATATTTTTCCGAAGATTCATTGTATTCAAGAATATACATATTACCAAATGCACTCTCAATAATCAATTCATTACATAATAGATTTTTCGAAAAAGTAAGTAAAAAATGCATGCGCCGCACGAAATTTCCTTAACAATAATCATTTTGCAGTGGCCTATTTCTTTAATTTAGTAATTTGAAACCTTCTTAAACCATTTCCGTATAATTAACATATATATTACTTGGGGTGATGATAATGGGAGAAATGTTTGACACGGGGGATTTATTATTCAGCTTTGTCCCTATATTTATTGGACTAGTATTTATTATAGTTATTGGAACAATTATAATAAGCGCAATTAAGGGAGTTAGCCAATGGAGAAAAAACGAACAGTCTCCGCGTCTCTCGGTACCGGCAATTGTAAAAGCAAAACGAACCAATGTAAGTAGACATACACACCATAATGACAATGGTTTCGACAATCACAGTACTTCTACTTCTTACTACGTTACATTTGAATTTGATAGTGGAGACCGTTCTGAGTTCCATGTGTCTGGTAAGGAATTTGGTCTGCTTGCAGAAGGTGATTCTGGTACTTTAACCTTTCAAGGAACAAGATATCTTGGATTTGAAAGGAAATATGAGATAGAAACGATGTAAATTAATACTGTTTTGGCGAAGATTGTCCTTTCACATATCCAAAAAGAATGATAGCCACTTATAAAAAGTGAACCATCATTCTTTTTTCTATTATATCAATGATTTTCTTAAATTCTTCAAGTAACGGTAGCGAATAGCAAAGAAATAAATGAGCTGTGCAATCAAAAATCCTGCTAAAACGATAAGCACTTCTTTTGCAATTGAAATCGGATAAAAACTTTGCAATGCCATAAACGCAAATGCACTGTGAACAAATGCTACTACAATTGGGACGAAGAAAAGCAATGCAAGCTGACGAGTAACAATTCTATTTAATTCCCGATCCGTTAATCCTACCTTTGTGATCGTTAAATAAAGTCGTCTGTCATAATCTAAATCAGCATAAAGTCTGAAGTATAGAAAGCTGCCCGCCGCGATAAAGAAGACGGCACCAATTAACAATGCAACGAACAACATCATTTTAAACATACTCATTTGATTTTCATAAATCGTTCCACTAACTGTCATTGCATAAGGACTACCTTCAGACCCAAACTTCATTCCATTATCGACTAAATTTTTCGAGATTCCGGCTGTTTTCTCCATATTATCTACATAAAAACCAGTAAACATATTTATCTTTGCCGGTTTAATTTTTTTGTAAAGCTCATCACTTACTACTAATCCTGCATTTTGGTAAGTCGCATTTGAAAGTACAACATGCTTGGTCATTTTATCCGCATTAACCTTTAATTGATCCTGCTTTAAAGTATACGTAGCGGTTCTTTCAGACATTATAACCATATTTGACAGAAGCATAGAGAGTGCTTTATTTCCCTGTATTGGCTTTTCGGTAAATTCAAAATCTGCAGCCTTTGCTATTTTTTTGTAATCCGAAAAAGAAATTAAATATAATTTTTCAGGTGGATATTTATCTGTTGATTTTGCAACCTCCACCACTTTTATTGGAGTTTGAAGAATCGTATATGTTAAGTTTCTTTCTTTTAACTCTTTTTCAATTTGTTGTATATTTTGCTTTTGCATAGGTGAGTTATCAAGTGCTAAGTAACTGATTTCTGCAGGATAGTCTGCCTCTACCTGCTTATTCATTACATTCATGGAAGCTAACGTTCCAATCGCACAAAAAGCGACTGTTGATACGATCGTTACCATGAAAAACATACGTGCATTATCCTTTAAACGGTATGCAAGTGATGAAATTGTAACCAAATTTGTCCGCTTCCAAAATAATGAACGATTTTTTTGGAGCAATTTTGTCATGAATACGGATAGCTGAGTAAAAAAGAAATATGTTCCAACAATAGTCATACCGATAACTGGTAGCATGCGCCACAATAGCGACTGCATCGTCGCTGTTGCTGCTAAGTAATAGCTTGTAATAAGCAGAATGGCTGACAAAAGAGATAACAAGATAGACACTTTTGGTTCCTTTTTAGGTTTTTCCCCTGCTTGAAAAAGATCAATTAACTTATTCACTTTTAATAGAATAGTTGTAAACAAAGAAATGCAGAAAAATAAAACAAGAAAAGCACCGATTGTTAATATTAATACAGTAGAAGACAATACAAATGGCAGTGGATCAATACCGATCATTTTTGATCCTATCAGTAAAAATAGCTTTCCAGTAAGCATTCCTAAACCAATACCGACAATAATTGCGCCTATACCGATTAACATATTTTCTAAAAATACCATCCGATTTAACTGTCCTCTAGTCATACCATGCATCATTAATATCCCAAATTCACGTTTTCGAGACTTTAAGAATGTACTTACAGAATAGAGAACAAACATAAATGAAAATACATACATAATGATCTCAGCTGCTATCATTAATTGAACAGCAAGCGAAGCAGTAACTCCACTTTTTATATTGGGGTGGAAAATAAAAAGTGCATAAACAAAGAAAATTAATACTGAAAAGGCACTGCTTAGAAAATAAGCGGCATATGTCCGTTTATTACGGACAACATTTCTATATACGAACTGTGGAAAGGTCACGACTATCCCCTCCTAACAAGGCAAGCATATCAATGATTTTTTGGAAAAACGCTTGGCGGTTATCTCCACGGTAAATTTCATTATAAAGCTGTCCATCTTTAATAAAAATGACTCTATGACAGTAGCTTGCAGAAACCGCATCATGCGTTACCATTAATGCTGTCGCACCATCCTCTCTATTGATAGATGTTAATGTTTCCATTACATCTTTTGCTGCCTTTGAATCTAGGTTACCAGTTGGCTCGTCAGCTAATATTAGTGATGGTCTATGAATAATTGATCGTGCAATGGCTGTCCTTTGCATTTGTCCACCTGAAATTTCAAACGTTCTTTTCTTTAAAATGTGATCAATGCCTAGCTTTTTCGTTACTTCCTTAAGCTTTCTATCCATTTCACGTACACTTTCTCCATCAAGAGTAAGTGGAAGAACGATATTTTCTTCTACAGTTAATGTGTCTAACAAATTAAAATGCTGAAAAACAAAACCTAGTTCATGACGTCTAAATAACGCTGTTTCTTTTCGGTTAAGTACATGAGGATTTTTCCCATTAATAATGATTTCCCCAGATGTTGGTTTATCAATCGTTGCAATTAAGTTTAAGAGTGTCGTCTTACCACTCCCAGATGGTCCCATAATCCCAACAAATTCACCTTTTTCAATGGAGAAATTAATATTATCCAATGCTTTATGCGCTACTTTACCTTCATATATCTTTTCAATATGCCTCACATCTAATATTGACATCATTTTCACTCCTGTTCGATTTGTATCTTCATTCTATCTGAAAACCACCTTCCCAAACTATGTCCCAAACTTACAGTTAGCTTACACAATTGTAAGGTTGCAGTTTTCCTTGTAAGTGTCCACCTCACATGGAAAAAAGATTGAAATGTCCACAAACGGTGTCAGGCACTATGTGTAAAATTACACATAGTGCCTGACGTTTTTTAGAAGAGGAGGCGAACTGTGGTGCCTTGGTTGATGGTTGATTCTATTTCAATGCGGTGGCCTAGCTTTTCACATATTTGCTTGACGAGGAATAGGCCCATTCCTGTTGATTCTTGGAAGTTTCGGCCGTTTTCACCTGTGAAATAGGGAGTGAACACACGAGGTAAATCACTTTCAGGTATTCCGACACCCTCATCTTGAATTTCCAACACCGTTTTGATACCTCGGATTTCACTTCGGAAGTAAATTTTCCGATTTTCTTCCACTGTGTATCGAATCGCATTTGTTATTAATTGATTGATGACGAACGACAGCCATTTTTCGTCTGTTGCAATGAATAACTTCTCATCAATTTGGACCGCTGGAAACACACGCTTCCGAATAAATAAACGTTTTTGACTAGATATAACGGAGCGAACAACACGTTCTAACTGGAGATTCTCTACATAGAAATCTCGTTCAAATGTATCGAGTCTTGCTGTATATAGAACCGTTTCCAATCCTTTTTTTAGTCGATCCAGCTCGTCACCAATTGCTGCAAAACGAGGATCATCCTCCTCTTGAATCATTAAATGAATGACAGATACAGGTGTTTTCATTTGATGTACCCATTGATTAATAAACTGAACATGTCCTTCAAGTTTATATTTATAATTGTGTAAGTCAGTTCGATAATGCTGAAATTGACCTAACAGAAGCTCTTGCAAGCCTTCTGATAATGGTGTTTGTTGAACTTCATTAATAAACTCATCGACACGAGTAAGTGGATTCTCCAACCTTTTATAAAATGAGCGATTAGATAAATAGCGAAAAATTAAATATCCAATCAGGAGGCAGCCACTTAATAATGCCGTATATAAAATAGTCATGATATTTTGAAAGCCGCCTAGCCAATAGATCAGTGAAACGACAAAAATTTGAAGCAAATATATAAAAATGAGCGGAAGCTGCTCACGAAAAAAAAGTTTCATTCAATTCTCCCCCAATTTGGGGAAAATCGATAACCTTGTCCACGTATCGTTTGAATAGTATCATCAATACCTAGTGTTGCCAGCTTTTTTCGAACACGAGTAATATATACATTTAGAGTATTGTCATCCACAAAAGCTTGGTCATCCCAAATTTTTTCTAAAAGTCGATCACGACTAACAACCCGCTCCGACTTTTTCATTAATTCATCCAAAATTTTTGCTTCTGTATGACTTATTTCTATATCTTGATCTTTTAAGGAAAGTATTAATCGTTCAACATCCAGTTTTAATCCATTCACCATAATCTTACGGTCATTATTAGAATTAGCATATGTACCGTATGCTCGACGAAGCTGGCTATTAATTTTGGCGATGACAATTTCGTAGTCAAACGGCTTCGTAATATAGTCATCAGCTCCATTCTCCAGTGCCATAACTTGATCCATTTTTCCATCTCTTGCAGAAATAAAAAGGATTGGACAGGTAGAAATACTTCTAATTTGTCGACACCAGTAATACCCATCAAACTTCGGCAAATTAACATCTAATAAAACGAGGTGTGGTTCATACTGTTCGAACTGCTCCTTCACTGTTTCAAAATCCGTTACAGACATTGTTTCATAGCCAAATTTATGTAAATGCTCTTTTAATAAGCTAACAAGTTGTTTATCATCTTCAATAATGAATATTTTGGACATTTAAGTATCCCCTTTCAATTTGTCCCTCATTAAAGTGTATCAAAAATTTACCATATAAAAAGAAGGAAAAATTAAATTTACTATAGAGCCTTTGTAATAACCATTGAGGTGGATAAGAACTTCCCTTTCATCTCCAATTATCTTAAACACTTTTCCAATAACAATAAAGTACATTTGTAAGTTCTATATAATTATTTCCATTGTGACTATTTTTGGTATTGTATTTTCGATAGAATAAGATTAAGTTCAGAAATTAAGGAGCATCGTGATGAACAATCGAATTTTATTTGTTGAAGATGATGAGTCTATTCGTGAGATGGTAGAAAGTTATTTAACGAAGGAAGGGTTTCTAATTACCACTGCCAAAGATGGAGTAGAAGCCGTTTCTGCATTTTTTAGTGATACATTTGACTTAATTATTCTCGATATTATGATGCCTAAGCTTGATGGGCTAGAAGTGATGAAGATCATCCGTGAAAAAAGCACAGTACCTATCTTAATTATGTCTGCTAAAGATAGCGATACCGATCAAGCACATGGTTTAGGATTGGGAGCAGATGATTATTTATGTAAGCCATTTTCAATGGTTCAATTAGTCGCTCGTGTAAAAGCACAAATTCGTCGTGCCACCCAATACTCTCACCAAAATGAAACAGAACAGACAATCTATGTAATAGGAGACTTAAAGATAGACATACTTAATTACTTTGTAATGAAAGAAAATAAACCTATTAAACTAACATCAAAAGAGTTCGAGATTCTTAAACTGTTTGTTACTCACCCTAATCGGGTTTACACGAAAGCACAAATTTATGAATTAATCTGGAACGATGATTACTACGGAGATGAAAATATCATTAATGTACATATGCGTAGATTGAGAGAAAAAATTGAAAATGATCCGTCAAATCCACAATATATTAAAACATTATGGGGAATCGGATATAAACTAGAAGGACAATAAATATGACGATCATTTTAGCAATAATCATTGTTGTATTAGTAGGAATTATATTTTTTCAATACCTAGAGAAAAAGGCAATGAACACTAATTTAACTTATATTTGCGAAAAACTCCAATCCATACTTGATAATCAAACGAATGAAAAACTATTAGTTGTAACAGATGATAAGTATCTTAAATCATTGTTAGTAGCCATCGACCAACTACTTGAAGTAAACGCTAAAATGAAAGCAAATTATATCAAAACCGAAAATTCAATGAGGAAGATGCTTTCAAATATTTCACATGATTTAAAAACACCACTAACAGTGATTCTAGGGTATATCGAAATATTAAATGTCGATACAACCATGAAACAGGAAGAAAGAAATCAGCTGCTAGAGAAGCTTCACTTAAAAACTAGGGAAGTATTAGATCTCATAAATAAATTTTTTGATTTAGCCAAACTTGAGTCTGGAGATAAAGATATCCCATTAACAAAGGTAAATATTAATGAGATTTGCCGAAAAAATATCCTTTCCCATTATGAAACACTTTCCTTGAAGCAGTTTGAAGTTAAAATCGAAATACCTGAAGCAAACCTTTTTGCATTAGGTAATGAAGAAGTGCTTATTCGCATTTTAAATAATCTCATCACTAATGCCATTACATATGGTGAAGATGGGAAAATGATAGGTTTATCAATTAGAAATGATGATGAATTTGTCTTTATTGATATTATTGACAAAGGAAAAGGTATTGAAGAGTTACATATTGATCGTGTATTTGAAAGAATGTATACACTAGAAGATTCACGAAATAAGGATTACCAAGGCAGTGGTTTAGGACTGACCATTACAAAAAGACTAGTTGAAGCATTAGGTGGCGAAATTCATTTAGTTAGTCAACCATATGAAAAAACAGTTTTTACTATTATGCTAAAAAAAATATCCTATTAGTTTGAAAAGAGCTTGTAGAAAACTGCAAGCCTTTTAACGTTTGTAGGAAAGATGTTCCGAATCCGAGCTATATGGAAAGAAAAAGAAACTTGTAATAAATGAGCAAGAAAAAAGAGATGCTTGTTCCTTACATTCTCTTTATTAGCCGCTACACAAATACCTTTTAAATGTAAAAGGAGAAATTCACATGTCATATATATTAAAAACAAATAATTTGACGAAAGTGTTTCATGGAAAAGAAGTAATCTCACAAGTAAATATGCATGTCAAAAAAGGAGAAATCTACGGTTTTATCGGTCCAAATGGTGCAGGAAAAACGACGACAATGAAGATGATGACCAATTTAATTAAGCCTACGAGTGGGGAAATTGAAATTTTTGGGGAAAAATTAACAAACACCTCCTATAAAATATTAAAAAGAATAGGAACGATGATTGAATATCCTATCTTTTACGAGAAATTAACGGCAGTTGAGAATTTAGAGATTCATTGTGAATACCTGGGGTATCATGATAAGACAGCAATTAAGCGGGCGTTAGATCTGGTAGGATTAAAAAATATAACCAACAAGCCTGTAAAGAATCTTTCACTTGGGATGAAACAAAGACTTGGAATTGCCCGTGCCATTATGACAAAGCCAGAGCTGTTAATTTTAGATGAACCAATCAATGGACTCGATCCAACTGGAATTAAAGAATTAAGAGATTTGTTTAAAATGCTTTGTAAAGAATACGGGATTACCCTTCTTGTTTCCAGCCACATATTAGGAGAAATAGAGCAAATAGTTGACACCATCGGGGTTATTAATAACGGGAAATTAATTGAAGAAATTTCATTAGAAAACATTAATGGACAGCATACAGAATTTATTGAAGTAACTGTTGATGATTGTAAGAAGGCGGCATTTATATTAGAAAATAAGCTTCATATATCAAATTTTAAAGTGATAAATAATAGCATTATACGAGTATATGATTCCAGTGCTGCTCAAACGGAAATTATAAAAGCTTTTATATTAAATGATATATCAATAGAGTCAATTAACAAGACAACAAGTACTCTTGAAGATTATTTCTTAAAATTAATTAATGGCGGCGGCATACATGTTTAATATTAAAAAAAAAGGAGGCACATATTCCTGTGTTCTCCTTCTTTTGTCATCTTTTTTGGTATTACTCACTTTGTCTTATTTTCAAAAATTAAGGCTTAACTCTTTTCCCTACTTCAACACTTTTGCTTGTTCTATGAGACGTTTCATCGCTTGAATTTGTCCTAAGTGGTTAGCTTCATGCATTAATGTCAAACCAGCTAATTCTCCAAAGGTTTCTAGTCCCATGAATGGTTTATCAAGCTTTACATTAAATTGTTCCATTGGAATTTTTTGCAGACGATCTAATTGTTCCTTTAACTGAGGAATTAGTTCTTCAATTGGCGGGATTTCTCCTTCCCAATCTGCAGGCTTCGTTCCATTTCCAAAAAGCTCAATGTAGTTTGTTGGAAGATGGTTTGTTTTATGAGGAAATCCTAACATAAACTGTTCTGTAACCGTTAAAACATGGCCGATTTGCCAATGGATTGTATTGTTAAATCCGGCTGGCTGTACACTTGCTGTGTCGCCTGAGATTGTTTCTACATTTTTTATAAAATATCCTCTTGTTAGCTTAAATTGTTTAATCAAAAGTTCATACATCTATTTTCTCTCCCTTCTTAGTGCCTCACCATAATATATATCATTATTTCAATGGTAGAACAAAAAATAAATATGCCTTTAGTTTTATTTTACTTTGTTCCAGGTGCAGGATGATAGTCTCCCTGAACATGGTGTTTGTGACCTTTATCGAATGAAGTTTCAAAACTGTAATAATGGACATGCATCCCTTTCTCACTGGTTTCGCAGCTTCATACTTTACATTTAAAAATTCATATGTTAAATTAACCAATGAACCAATCATCCTACAAATTAGAGGTGGAAGCATGGAAATTTCGAAAACAAATCGTCTATCACTTGTAGAACAGGTAGTATTCCAAATAGAATCTTTAATTGAATCGGGAACTTGGCTTGTTGGGAGTAAAATCCCACCCGAATTAGAATTAATGCAGCAATTTGATGTAAGTCGTAATACTCTTAGAGAGGCAATCAGAGCGCTCGTTCACGCTGGACTCCTGCAAACAAAACAAGGAAGCGGTACATATGTATGTTCTTCCAGTGTACTAGGAGCAGCCCTTGAACGGAGAATTCAGAAGGCAAATTTATTAGAAATACTAGAAGTTCGACATGCTCTTGAACGTGAAGCTGCACAATTAGCGGCTATAAGACGTAATCAGGAAAATATTGCACGTATTCAAGAAATTCTTAAAGCATGTGAGAAAGCTGCCGAACAAAATGATCGTAAAGCATATGTTAAAGCAGATATTGAATTGCATAAAGAGATTGTAGAAGCGTCTCATAACGGTATATTAATAGATTTATATAAACATATGACGTCTTCCTTACAAAGCTCTATTCAAAATTTGACAAAAATGACTACACATACAGATTTCCATATAGGTATACACCAGGAACTGGTTGAAGCGATCGTAAAACAAAATGCGGATCAAGCTATAGCAGTAGTAAATGAATATATTACGCAATTTAAAGAAGCATTAATGTAGATAGGAGGTATCTCATGAGTTTACAAGAAGTCTCATTACAACAAGAACAATCAAAAACCAAAGTTACTACAAAAGCAAAAATTATTTTACTTATTATTGGAATTATCCTGATTGGTGCAAATCTAAGAGCACCGTTAACATCTGTCGGACCATTAATCGGATCTATTCGTGAAAATTTCGGAATATCCAATGCTGCTGCAGGTTCTTTAACAACTGTTCCCTTGATTGCGTTTGCTTTACTTTCACCTTTTGCACCAAAACTATCCCGTCGCTTCGGAATTGAAAATATTCTTTTCTTTTCATTAATTTTCATAACCGCAGGTATTGTACTAAGATATTTTGATGGGGTGAGTGCATTATTTACAGGTACTATTCTGATCGGTTTAGGAATTGCGATCTGTAATGTGCTGCTACCAAGTATGATTAAACAAAATTTTTCTCAGAACGTCGGAGTTATGACAGGGGTATATTCTGTTTCGATGAATCTATTTGCAGCTATTTCTTCGGGGTTAAGTTTGCCCATGGCCACAAAATTTGGATTGCATGGATCACTTGGGTATTGGGCCATTTTTTCAATTATTGCCATTTTATTTTGGATTCCACAAATTCGTTCAGGCGGGCATGCTAAAAATACTGTAGCGGTAAACCAACAATCGGTTAACTTATGGAAATCAAGTTTAGCTTGGAAAATAACATTCTTTATGGGATTACAATCATTAATGTTTTATACATTTGTTGCTTGGCTTCCAGAAATTCTCGGCCAACAAGGAATTAGCTCTAATTTAGCTGGATGGATGCTTTCATTAATGCAGTTTGCTGTTATTCCATTTACATTTATCGTTCCTATTATAGCAGGAAAAATGAAAAATCAGCTTTTACTAGTAACGATTACTGCGCTTTTCTTTATCGTAGGATTATTCGGCATTTTAATTGGAAACGTGAAATTAATCCCTTTATTTATCATGATGGTCGGTATTGCCTCTGGATCTGCATTCAGCTTAGCGATGATGTTCTTTAGTCTACGCACAAAAAATTCTCAACAAGCAGCAGAGCTTTCCGGAATGGCACAGTCATTTGGTTATTTACTTGCTGCTATCGGACCAGCTTTGTTTGGCATTTTACATGATGTGTCACATAGCTGGACACTTCCTTTATGGG
Source organism: Heyndrickxia sp. NPDC080065 (assembly GCF_050281185.1). Taxonomy (NCBI): domain Bacteria; kingdom Bacillati; phylum Bacillota; class Bacilli; order Caryophanales; family Bacillaceae; genus Heyndrickxia; species Heyndrickxia sp. NPDC080065. Next base: position 244,227 of record NZ_JBNNWS010000002.1, read on the forward strand.
TACTAATTATTGGTTCTTTCTTCTTCTTTGTTTTTGGTATTGGTGCAGGAAAAAATAAATTTGTTTTAAGTAAATAATGCTACTACCTTGACCTTTTAAAAGAAAATGACAGAGGGAGTTGGTCTCGTACTGTCATTTTCGATTTAAAATCTATAAAAATTTCACGTTTACCGTTTCTCATCTTTATCCACCATATATTTTCGAGAGGCATTCCTTATCTTTCGATATACAAAAATCAATACTACTAACAAAACTGTAATCCCTACAAAGATCCAAAAATAGGTTTTACCTATTTCTTGTGCTTTATCCCACTGAGAACCGAATACTCTCCCTAAAGATATAAAAGTACTTGTCCAAATTAATGCACCACCATATGCATAAAAGGCAAACGTTCGAAAGTTCATCCTTATAATTCCGGAAAAATACCCAGTGAAATGTCGTACTCCAGGGATAAAATATGAAACAATCAGCACCTTATTCCCATACTGATTAAACCAAGAGGATGCTTTATCTATTTGTTTAGGACCTAAATGAATCCTATGCCCATACTTTTTAAAAAAGGGAGCACCTAATTTATAGCCGATTCCATAGGCGACTGTCATCCCAACCGAGCTTCCTAGTGCCGCAAACAGGATGCTTAGTCCCCAATGTAATTCACCTTGAGAGACGAGAAACCCTGCATAGCTCATCAATGTTTGCCCTGGCAAAGGAAGGACAATCATTTCAAGCATTAATGCCAAGAATAATACAAGATAACCATAATCATTTATATAATCCATCATAGACTCCAAGAGTTTCCCCTCCTTCCTTTGTTCTACATAACTGTATGAAAGTCAGAATTATTTGTTATTTATTGTAAATATTTTATATTATTTTCCCATATATTAAGAACGATTTGTTAATAAAAAAGTTTCGTTTTTGTTATTTCTAGTATATTCCCACAATAAAAAATGCACAAACCTATTCTCAACATGGTTTGTGCATTCAAACTTTATTTTTTCTTCTTAAAAAGCACGAAAAACATGAAGCAAATACTCTTTTCTGTTTAACGGATTAAAGTCAGCTCGTTTTCTGGTAGGGAAATCTTTTTCCATTTTGTTAAATCCAAAAGGTTTTACTATAAAAACGCCCTCGCCTTCTGTAAAAGAATGTAGACCTTTCTTAAAATTCTCAGTAACAGCCATTGGCAGTGTACCTGTTAAATGAAACATCCCTTTTTGAAAGACTGGATCCTCAAATTCTGCCTTTAATCCGGACAATTTAAAAATCGCTTTACTAAGCATACTTGCAGGAACGCTTAATTCAAATTGATTGATTGGTTCATATACATTAGTACCTGCACATTCAAGTGCCTCAAATAAAACGAGTGGCACTAATTTTCTAAAATCTCCTGCTGTAGTCACAGGGCTTGAATACCCTGTATGTGTAAGCGTTACAATAATATCAGTGACTTCCCACCCATATAAACCCTGTTTTAATACTTCAAATACTGTATCTTCTATTGCTTTATGGAAGGATAGAGGCAGTGAACCAAGTTCAACTCCTAATTTATATACTATACCACTGCCAGAGGAACCATTTTCAACATTAAAACCTACTGTTGCATAAAACGGATTTTTAGTTGACCCCATTGTATCTAGAGCTTGACCGGTTCCTTTAGGCTTCTCAATACATATGATCCTTGACTCCGAGAAAGAAACATCCAAATAGTAGTTTTCCTTTAACATTGTTTCGATCACTTCTTTTTGGACTTCCCCAAAAAGTCGGATGTAGATCTCATTATGAAAATCATCTTTCATAACATGAATAAGTGGATCTTCTTCGGACAATTCCACGAGAGCCTGGTATAACTGAAGAGTTCGTTGTTGTTCTTTTGCTTTTATACGTGTCTCTAGCTGAGGTGCTGCAAAATGAATATCTTTTATTTTGTTAGACCAGTTACCTATTACATCACCAATCTTGACATCTTTCAGTCCCCATACTTTACAAAAATCCCCCGCTTCCACTTTTTGTGATTGAATATTTTCCCCTTCATAAAATACATGAAGCTTTTTAATTTTATAGGTTTGCCTTTCAATGACACCATCACTCTTTTTACGATTAACAAATACATGCTCTCTCACATTTAAGCCACCTGAGAAAATTCTTACATAAGCAATTTTTTCTCCTGAAGATTCTCTTTCTATCTTAAAGACTACCCCAGATAAAGGTCCATCGTCTTGAGTATGATTTACTGGAAGCATAGTTGCCACTCCTGTCAGTAATTCGGCAACACCTATTCCAGTCATAGCTGATCCAAAATAGATAGGATAAGCTTGTGCTTCTCGTATTTGATTCATCAATACATTTTTTACTAGTTCTTCTTCTATTTCCTCTCCATTTATATACCTTTCAAGTAAACTCTCATCATGCAAAGATGCTAATTCAATACATTCCTCAAAAAAATCCCGATCTGAATGGAGATTCAAATTATTATCAACAATAAACGCTTGTTTCGTTCCTATACTTTCCACTCTGTTTAATGGAATCACATGTTCAGTAAGTTTCTCTTTTATATCCTCGACCAATGAATATGATCGTGCACCACTGCGATCAATTTTATTTATAAAAAGAATGGTGGGTATACCTAGTTTCATTAAAACTTTCATTAAAATCTTTGTTTGAGCTTGAATTCCTTCCACCGCTGATATGACTAGAATAGCTCCATCAAGTACACTAAAAGAACGCTCTACCTCTGCAATGAAATCCGCATGCCCCGGCGTATCAATTAGATTTACCTTCAAATCCTGCAGGAAAAAAGAAACGACAGATGCTTTAATCGTTATCCCTCTTCTTTTTTCTAATTCCATTGAATCCGTTTGAGTGTTTCCTTTATCTACTTTACCGACTTCATCGATCACATTTGTTTCAAATAGGATACGTTCAGTCAAACTCGTCTTTCCAGCGTCTACATGCGCTACAATCCCTATATTTAATATATTCATTTATTAAAATCCTCATTTCATTTCTCATAGTTAGTTCCTCTTTTCTTTGATTAAATTTCCGCATTATAATCACACTCCAATTATTTATTACTAAATATTATAAAGCTTTTGTAAATTTTTGCAAAATTCTTTTGAACAGCAAAAACCATTAAGCTTCTGCCTAATGGTACTTTTATTTTTATTGAATTAATGTAGTATCATATTCTTTCTAGAAGACTTTTTTCCAATTGATTAGTTATTATTTTCATCAGCATTGGAACTGTTAGAAGGAACATAACAATTAAAATTACACCACATACATAATACTCGAATTGAGGTTGAAAATGATTTTGATAAAATACAATACTGGAAATTGTAAATAAAACAATTAAGAATAGTTCAAACAAAAACGCGATAATAACAAATAATAGGTACGGTATCACAATTTCTTTTTGTGTAACATGTTGTAATGTTAGTCCTTCCCAGCATCGATCCGCTAATACAGCTAGTTTTCTCATCTTCATCACCTCATTAAACATCCTTATTACAAGAGTATGTCCAATAATTTAGTGATATACCTTTTAACGTTCTTCATTTACCATAATTCGATGTTCGTTGAATGTGCTTCGAGTCAATTTTATGAATTCCACTAGAGGCGGGGACATCCATTTATCCTTATGCCAAGCAATCTGAGTATAGATGGAAGGTGCTGAATTTTTCCATGATAAGCGCTTCATTCTACCCATTTTCAAATCTTTTTCTACGACCATAGCTGGTAATAATGCAATACCTAGACCGGCAATGACACACTGTTTTATCGCTTCGATACTGCCAAATTCAATTTTGTCTAATGGATCTGCTCCAGCTGAACGAAAGAAATCTTCGAAAATGGTACGGTAGGAACAACCTGTTTCAGTAAGCAAAAGTGTTTCTTGTTCAAGGTCCTTTGGAAAAACATTCGATTCCGATAATAGTGGATGATCTGGTGAAGCTACCATTACTAATTCTTCTCTAATTAGTGGTTCTATTTTTAATGTATCTTCAGGATTACGTATATCCATAATGAATGCTGCATCAAGCCCACCTGTAATGAGATGCTCTCTTGCCATTTCATCAGAATGAGCAGGCTTAAACACAAGTTTTACTTTCGGAAACTTAGACTTAAACGCTTTAAGAATAGGAGGAAGTCTATATGTGCACTGACTTTCTTGTGCTCCTATCACAAGAGTTCCTGTATGGCCTTCTTCTCCATTTACAGCCAATTTTGCTTCCATACTTAGGTTTATCATTTTATCCGCATATCGTTTAAACTGCTGTCCAGCTTCTGTTAGAATTAAACGCTTCCCAAGACGCTCAAACAAAGGCTTCCCCATTTCTGTTTCAAGAGCTTTTATTTGAGCAGTTACACTTGATTGAGCAAAGTTTAATTTCTTTGCGGTTTGGGTAAAGTTTAAGTTTTCTGCAGCAGTCTTGAATGTAATCAATTGTTTTATTTCCATATTTCCTTCACCCTTTAATCGGATTTATCGATTGATATAATCAAAATAATCATCTTTATTGATTTATATTTTCATTATAAGATAGAAATGATCAAAGTAAAAGATTATATATAGGAGTGATTAAATATGACCATTGCAGTAATATACGGAGGAACGCGCCCAAATGGGAATGCAGAAATCTTAACAGATCACACCATTCAAGGAATAGATGTAGAAAAAATTTATTTAAAGGATTATAGCATTCATTCTATAATAGACCAACGTCATACAGAGGAAGGATTTCAGGATATAAATGACGATTACAACTCAATTATTGAGAGGGTAATGCAGCATGATATTTTAATTTTTTCCACTCCTATCTATTGGTATAGTATGTCAGGAGCAATGAAGCATTTTATTGATCGCTGGTCACAAACATTAAGGGACTCAAAATTTCCCGATTTTAAAACAAATATGTCGTCAAAAAGAGCTTATGTTATCGCAGTTGGCGGTGATAATCCAACTATCAAAGGGTTACCGATGATCCAGCAGTTCCAATATATATTTGATTTTATGGGAATTTCTTTTGAAGGATATATTCTAGGAGAAGGCAACAAGCCAGGAGATATTTTACACGACGAAAATGCTTTATTTGCCGCTTCGCAATTACAAAAGCTCTTTTCTTAGACTTCCCTTTTTCTATATTATGAAAAAAATTAGCCTAGATTCCCCTGAGGAATCTAGGCTAATCTTTTAAAAGGTAAGAAAGTATAAAATTTACTAAGGACATTACACACGAAAAGTGTCTGCTATGTCTAGCTCCAGCGCCTATCGGCTAGCGGATTTCTCCGTCTCCTCCCTACGATAAGTCAACATCGGCTCGAGAACTACCTCACCGTGTTTCCTTTATCTCAGTCGAAGACTACAAAATCCGTACGCTAGAGCTGCGGCGCTTGCGCTTTTCTTATATCGCTGCTTTTGTTGCAAACTGACTGTTGTAAAGATCGGCATAAAAACCATCTGCAACTAACAACTCATGATGTGTTCCTTGTTCAATGACTTTACCTTGGTTCATTACTAGGATCAAATCGGCGTCCCTGATCGTTGAAAGACGATGAGCAATAACGAAGCTTGTTCGTCCTTCCATTAAGCGTTTCATTGCTTGTTGAATCAGTAATTCGGTCCGTGTATCAACACTTGATGTCGCTTCATCCAAGATCATGATCGGAGGATCCGCTAGAACAGCACGAGCAATCGTTAGGAGCTGCTTTTGCCCTTGAGAAATGTTCGATGCTTCTTCATTTAAGACAGTATCATACCCTTCTGGAAGTGTACGAATGAAGTGATCAGCACGAGCTGTTTTTGCTGCCCGGAATATTTCTTCATCCGTTGCACCACTTTTTCCGTAAGCAATATTGTCTTTTATCGTTCCATTAAAAAGCCATGTATCTTGAAGCACCATTCCAAAAGTTTTTCGTAAATCCTCACGCGACATGTCACGTGTATCGATTCCATCAATCGTAATTTTTCCGCCATTTAGTTCATAAAACCTCATTAAAAGATTAATTAATGTCGTCTTCCCAGCTCCAGTTGGTCCAACAATCGCAACTGTTTGACCTGGTCGTACATCAATGTTCATATCTTCTATTAGCATGTCTTTTCCATATCCAAAATCAACATGTTCAAATGTAACCGCACCTTCAGCACGTGTTAAACTTAAAGTCGTCACTTCTTTTACTTCTTCTTCCTCATCGAGCAGTTCAAAGACACGCTCTGCTGCCGCGACGGTTGACTGGATAATATTAGCGATGTTAGCTGTTTGTGCAATTGGTTGTGTGAATTGACGTGTGTAAGTAATAAACGCTTGAATATCACCAATTGAAATCGCGCGTTTCGTCACTAAAATTCCGCCGATCACACTGATTAAAACATAGCTTAAATTCCCAATAAAAGACATCATCGGCATAATAATTCCGGAAATAAATTGTGCTTTACGTCCGGCTTGATATAATTCTTCATTCACCTGATCGAACTGTGCAACAGCCTTTTTCTCATGACCGAACGCTTTAACCACTTGGTGTCCAGTATACATTTCTTCTATATGACCATTTAACTGACCAAGTGATCGCTGCTGATCGGCAAAATGTTTTTGCGACCTTTTCAAAATCGGGCGAATCACAAAAATAGATAGCGGTAAGCTGACAATTGAAATCAATGTTAAGATTGGACTGATTGTCAGCATCATAATGATGATCCCGATAATGGTGACAATCGATGTAATAAATTGTGTAATACTTTGTTGAAGTGTAGTCCCTATCAAATCAACATCATTCGTCACACGGCTTAATGTTTCACCATGTGGACGGCCATCATAATATTTCAGTGGCAGCTTCTCCAGCTTTGCGTTTACATCTTCTCTTAAACGATACACTGTTTTTTGGGCAACACTAGACATAATATACTGCTGAATGTAGGTAAATATGCTGCTAATTACATATAATCCCGCAAGAAAAAGTAATAGCTGTCCGATTTTATCAAAATCAATTGCCGCTCCGGGTACTTTTGTTATCTTAGCATAAGCCCCTTTAAATACTTCAGTGATGGCATTCCCCATAATTTTCGGGCCAGCAATTGTAAAAATTGTACTCATGATTGCTGCGAAAAATACTGCAATTAATTGTTTACGAAGTGGTTTTAAGTATGAAAGCAGACGTCGAAATGTTCCTTTAAAATCCTTCGCTTTCTGTCCTGCCATCATCATATGTCCACCGCCATGTCCCATTGGACCGCCACCCCGAGGTGGTGAGTTTCTATGCTTACTCATGCGATCTCCTCCTCTTGGAACTGTGATTCGACGATTTCACGATACACTTCATTATTATCTAGTAGCTCTTGATGTGTCCCAATTCCAGCAATTTCTCCTTTATCTAACACGATAATCCGATCAGCGTCCACTACGGTACTGACGCGTTGAGCAACAATAACCACTGTCGCATTCTTTGTTTCATCTTTCAGCGCAGCACGTAATTTGGCGTCCGTTTTATAATCTAAGGCTGAAAAGCTATCATCAAATATATAAATATCAGGTTTTCTTACAAGGGCTCTTGCGATTGAAAGACGTTGTTTTTGACCACCTGATACATTTGTTCCACCCTGTGTAATAACAGAATCATACCGATCTTCCATTTTATTAATAAAATCAGCTGCTTGTGCTATTTCTGCAGCATGGATAATCTCATCTTGTGTTGCATCCTCTTTGCCGAAACGAATGTTTTCGCTAATTGTCCCTGAAAAGAGCAATGCTTTTTGAGGAACAAACCCAATTTTCGAACGAATTTCCTCTTGCGAAGCATCACGAATATCAACACCATTTACTCGAATCGTACCATTCGTCACTTCAAAGAATCGAGGGATCAAATTCACAAGCGTTGATTTCCCAGCACCTGTTCCACCAATGATTGCCGTAATTTCACCTGAATTAGCTCTAAAACTAATATCAGATAATGCTGGTTCCTCCGCTCCTGGGTAACTAAAAGAAACATGGTCAAATTCAAGGGTTCCTCGAGTTTTATCTGCTGCTGATGTTCCTTCATCTAAAAGTGTCGGTTCCATTTCTAGAACCTCATTGATACGGTTTGCAGATACAGCCGCACGAGGCACCATTACAAACATCATCGATGCCATTACAAGAGCAAACATAATTTGCATCACGTATTGAATAAAGGCCATTAAGTCGCCTACCTGCATATTGTCGTTGTCAATTCGAATTCCGCCAAACCAGATGATACCTACAACTGTTAAATTCATTACTAGCATCATGACTGGCATTAAAAGCGCCATGACTTTATTTACTTTAATTGAAACGTCCGTTAAATCTTTATTCGCCTTTTGAAGACGAACCTTCTCTTGTTTTTCACGGTTGAATGCACGAATAACACGAATACCTGTTAAGTTCTCACGTAACACTAAGTTCAAACGATCCAGTCGTTTTTGGACAGTTTTGAATAACGGTAATGCTTTATACATGATAAGAAGAATAGATCCAATCAATATTGGTATCGTTACAACAATAACAAGTGATAGTTTGGCATCCTTTGACAAAGCCATAATTAATCCACCTACAAACATAATGGGTGCACTTATGACCATACGAAGCATCATGATTACTACTTGCTGTACCTGTGTAATATCATTCGTCGTTCTCGTAATGAGTGATGCTGTTCCAATCTTATCAAAATCTTGCAGTGAAAATTTCTCTACATGTTTAAAAACTTTACTACGAATATCTCGTCCGAACCCCATTGCTGCTTTTGACGAATAGTAACTGGCAACGACAGATGCAAAGGCTCCAAACGCAGCAACTAAAAGCATCAACCCGCCAATTTTCCAAATATATGGCTTATCTCCAACTACTACACCTTTATCGATAATGTCAGACATAAGTGTAGGTAAAAAAAGATCTGACATGGATTGAACGAAAACAAGCCCAAAAACGGCTAGAACGATCCATTTATAAAATGATAGATTTTTCAATAGTTTAATCATTCGATCATTCTCCTTGTTCTAAAGCTTCTTTTTCTAAAAACATAGCAATATGTTTAAGTGAAGCTAATAACTCATTTCGCTGGTTTTCGGATAACTTGTTAACAGCCGATGTAAAAATATGATGGAAACCGCCTTCTTGTTGTTGAATGATTTGATGCAGTTTTTTCCCTTTTTCACTAAGTGTCAGCTGCATTTCCCGCCGATTCTCTTCTACAGGATGGCGATTGATCATCTCTGCTTGAACAAGTCCGTCAACAGCTTGACTCAATGTGCTTTTTGGAAAATGGGTTACCAATCCAAGCTGTTTTTGCGTCATTTCTTTGTGTGGTGCTATTGTCATTAGTACAGCAAATTGAGGAATTGAAAGATTGTTAGCTGATGCTACTTTCTGGAAAATTTTCCTCATATTTTGATTTATACGCCAAAAAGTACGGGTAATTTCTGTCGATATCATGTTGGATTGATTCTCTACATTAATGATTTTTCAACTCCGTTCATTATAGAATTGTTCATTTGTGAACAGTTTGTAAATGTATAAAGTAAATTTACTCCTGTTGATTATTCCAGTCAAGTCAAAAATACAGGAAATTTTTAATCCCATTATTACAAGTATTCAACTATATAACGACAAAAAATAGGACTGCACATTATGTGAGCAATCCCATTTTTTTATCTTATCTTTACTAATTGTCCTTTTTCGGCATCGTATTGATCCTGACTTTTATATGGTTTTTCCTTAAATTCTAGAACTCCCATCGCTTTTTCTGTTCCTTTTACAGTATCCCATACAGAATGATCTACAATTAAAAACATATTTGCGTATGATCTCGAATTACCAATGACTTTATTGCCATCATACTTAAAAGAGATATGTTGACCATTAATGACTAATTCGTTTAATTCCTTTTTTCCATATAATATACCTTGTTGCTTGTTCACATCCAGTTCTGGTGTAGCCGCTTCTACATTACCATTTTTAACATCTTTAAATAGTCCTTTATCTCTTAATGATGCAGCTGTATTTTTGTCGAGAACCATAATTTTATAGTTATCGATCATAACCATTTTGATTTTGTATATTTCACTAAAAATGAGCTTATTTTTATGTTTATTGATTGATGTTTGTATTTGCTGCTCATTACCGTATAAAATAACTCCATTATTAGTATCTAAAATATACTTCTCTTTCCAATTTTTTAACCAGCCACACCCGGACAAAAATGAGCACGAGATTAGGATGGCAGTTAGTATAATCAAGACTTTTTTCATTCTTTTTATTCCTTTCATCAAACCTTACTAATTATGTGAATGGTTTAACCTTGAAGCAACCTGTTTTCCATCTACTAATACTTCAAGTACCGCTACTATAATTTCTACTAATCTTTTCATTACTTTATGTTCCTCCCTTTATAAAATAGTGAGTAACTTGTTGATACTTTAATTATAGGGAGTCTACTTTATTTGACCCATTGTTTTAGATTACAAAAGTCTTACAGTTCTGTAAGGTTAGGAAAAAATCAGCGAGTAAGCTACTCATCTTAATTCCACAATTTTCATCCCTAATCCTGCTACCATTATTAATAAGTTATGTTTTCTTGTATGATATGAATAGACAATTGTCCTAAATTTTCTAAAATTTACATGTTGAATAATGATGTTCCTCATAAAGATAGTTATGGAACACATCGTTTGATTAATTATGTAAAAAATGGGCGTCATAAAGGATGGGTTGAAGCACATCTTTGGGAAATTCTGATGATGATCTTCCTCATAAAGGGTGTTTGACGCACATCCTTGCTCAAATCTGATGATGATCTACCATATAAAGATGGTTTGACGTACATCCCTGCTTAATTC
>NZ_JBNNWS010000002.1:255166-332011 GCF_050281185.1 Heyndrickxia sp. NPDC080065
TTCTGATCATGATCTACCACATAAAGAGTGTTTGACGTACATCCTTGCTCAAATCTGATCATGATCTACCATATAAAGATGGTTTGACGTACATCCCTGCTTAATTCTGATCATGATCTACCACATAAAGAGTGTTTGACGTACATCCTTGCTCAAATCTGATCATGATCTACCACATAAAGATGGTTTGACGTACATCCTTGCTCAAATCTGATCATGATCTACCACATAAAGCTGGTTTGAAGCATATCTTTTGGCAATTCTGATCATGATCTACCACATAAAGCTGGTTTAAAGCACATCTTTGCTCAATTCTGGTGGTGATCTACCTCATAAAGCTAGTTTGAAGCACATCTTTTGGCAATTCTGCTCTCAACCTTCTTCATAGGGAGGTAATAACCACTAACAAAGCCTATCTTTAATAAAATTAAATCCCGGATCTCTATAAGAGAAATCCGGGGTTTTATACTGTAAGGTTACGAAATTTATTTTCAGCTTTATACAAGTAAACTTTATTTTACAGGAATCCAAATTTCAGAATATAAATCTGGACTAAACGGATCTTCGTCTGTATAAACTTCCAAGTCTGGTGTACCGGCATGCTTATACCCGCTGGAAGGGAACCATTCTGAAAAAATTTGTTTCCACGTATTTTGCATGGAATGTGGCATTGGTCCATGAACTTCAAATACAGCCCATTTGGATGCTGGAATATCATATTTTAATAATCCATCTGGCACTTCACCCTTGTGTTCAGCAGCAATCCAATAATCCATTTTCCCTGGTTGGTCTTTGCTCTTATCAATACACACGCCCAGTACTCCTTTAATTTGGCCGTTGTTCAATTGAAACAATGTATCATCGGTTCCATTTTCATTCACTTCATCCCAAAACTTTGGAATACCTACATGATTTTCCCCATTCTCACAGGAAAATTCTCTTTTAATCCCTACTACTTGAAAAGCATCTCTTTCAACAATACGATAATTCATTGGTTCTGCTCCTTTCAAATTCACCTGTATCATCAGGCGGTTATAAGATTGCAGCTTTCCAATTCCTTTTCGTGATTCACTCGGAGTGACTCCATGCTGTCTACGAAAAGCCTTTGTAAAAGCCTCGGGAGTGTCATAGCCATATTTATAGGCAAGATCAATCACTTTGGCATCAGTTCTAGAAATTTCTTCAGCAGCTAGTGTTAACCGTCTCCTCCGAAGATATTCACCAACAGATACATCCGTCAAAATCGAAAAGATTCGCTGAAAGTGAAAAACTGACGCATTCGCCTGTTTCGCAACATCTTCAATAGTTATATCCTCTAGTAAATGTTCTTCCATGTAGTTAATTGCTTTTTGTAATGATTCCACCCAACCCATACCGCTCACTCCTTACATACATTCTATCGTCGAGTGATCATCCCATCCTGTCAATTTATGCTTTGTTTGAACCGATTTATTTGCTACTTGGTTTTATAAAAATAATATTGTTGAAATGAAAAAATATCATGTGGTGCACTCGTTTTATCAAAACCGTCTTCTTAAACATATATCAAGTTATCCAATTATTAATAATATTATAGACGATTATAGAGATTTTTGGCAAAATATTACTAACTAGTAATCTATAAACTACAAGGTGTGAAAATAATGTATAAAGTCATGATCATTGAGGATGATATAAAATTACGAACATTAACAGATGCGTATTTAAACAAATGGGGCTTTCAAACAATTTTAGTTGAAGACTTTGAATCAATTGACAGACAGTATGTAAGAGAAAAACCGCATATTATTCTACTTGACATAAACCTTCCTAGTTTTGATGGCTTTTATTGGTGTAGTAAGCTCCGTCAGCTTTCAGATGTGCCTATTATTTTTATTTCATCCAGGACGGACAATATGGATATTATCATGGCCATGAATATGGGCGGCGATGATTTTATCGAAAAGCCCTTTTCACTAGAAGTACTTGTTGCAAAAATGAATGCCATCCTTAGAAGAACTCAGAACGTTCAGCAATCTGATCGAGATGTTATTTCAGTTGGTCAGCTAATTCTTAACCTAGACAACCATAGGTTATTTTATCAACACAAAGAGGTATATCTAACTAAAAATGAATTTCATATTTTATACCTTTTAATGAAGCATAACGGTCAAATAGTATCTCGGGAAAAAATCATGCGTGCCCTTTGGCAGGACGAACAATTTATTGATGATAACACATTAACAGTTAATGTCACTAGGTTACGAAAAAAATTAGAGTCTATTGGACTAACAGAATCGATTACAACTAAAAAAGGACAAGGATATGTGCTGCAATGAAATTCATTTCCTATATTAAAGATCAAAAGCGTTTAATTTTCACCTTTTTACTTTGTTTGATTCTATTAATATCGGTCATTCTCGCCGATCCAGCTTTTCAGATTCATATGAGTAGTCTTGTTTACATCATTTTTCTTTCCACTCTTATTTTTATCAGCTATCTTGGAATGGAATTTTATCGACAAAAAAACTGGCTGGATAAACTATATCAATATAGTAATAATATTGTTTTTATTAATCCCCCGAAGGGTTCTACACATGCAGCCCAAATCATTACTGATGTCCTGCAGCGCCAGCAGGAAAAGTATAAACAGCAAATCGATAAACTTGATGAAGAAAAGAAGGAATGGATGGAATATATGACCTCTTGGTTTCATGAAATTAAAACACCCATTGCTGTAAGTAAAATGATTTATGAATCAGAGGAGAATTTAGATAGTTTAGCAGAGGAAATGGACCGAATCGAATATTTCGTTGAACAAGCCTTATATGTTTCTAGACTAAATGAATTTCATAAGGATTATTTGCTGCAAGAGATTTCTTTAGATCAATTGATAAAAGATGCGGTCAAAATGAATATGAAATCCTTCTTATCAAAAAAGATTCAACTTCATCTCGAGCTTGAGTCTGTTGAAGTAATAACAGATAAAAAAGCCCTATTGTACATTGTAAATCAATTACTTGGAAATGCTTTAAAATATACAAATCAAAGTGGTTCTATCACCATCTCGGTAAAAGAGGAGAAACTTACCATTCGAGATACAGGGATAGGTATTTCTCCAGAAGATCTGCCACGTGTCTTTGAAAAAGGCTTTACGGGTAAGAATGGAAGAGAACATTATGCTTCTACAGGGATGGGACTCTATTTAGCTAGAAATATGGCAGAAAAACTAGGGCATTCTTTACTTATCGAATCTCAAATCAATGAATTTACTGAATTTACGATGCTTTTTCGTAATGGGAACAGCTTATATGATTTTAATTACTAAAAAGAATACCTAGGACTAAAGATCCTAGGTATTCAACAATCATTAACAATTCTATAATACTTTGAAACAGTAAATAGATAGTACATATAATATATCAGGATATATAAACCAATTGCGACTAAAAACGGATACACCATATTAATTTGTAAGAAGTTCGAAAGGGCAGTAATGATAACCGAACTATGGGCAATGGCAATGATTAAAGGTAGCACAAACACTATCCTTATTTGATTTCGGATCGATTGACGAATCTGTTTCGTGTTCATTCCAATTTTCTTCAGCGTTTTATATCGAGACCGCTCCGAAAATGCCTCAGTAAGCTGTTTATAATAAAGCATACTGCCGGTAGCAAGCAGAAAAACAAATCCAAGGAAACTACTAATAAAAACGAGTAAACCATATGTTTCATTCATTTTTTGATATTCATGATAAAAAGAAACGAAATATGATACAGGAAGTTCAGGAGAATCTTCAAACAGATTTTCATCCTTAACAGATAAGTTTTGAATGTTATCGGCTAATTTTCCAGCAGCTTTTTCATTTTTTATTTTTACAAATTGCATTTGAGAAACTTCTGCTTCACTTTTCATTTGTTGAAAAAGCCGATCACTGATCACAATCGGAAATGCAAATATCCATTGATTAACAAGAGAATATCGTTCGTAAGAAATAACTGTTACTTCCTTTCGATCACCTAAACGTGCTCGTTTTCCGGTATAAGGATCTTCCTTTTGATCCAAGCTGCCATCATAAAATGAAATGGCTTGTTGATCATTTAAAGTAAATGAATTCTTTACACCCATCTTTTCGGCAAGACGATGGTAGTCGGATTCTGAAAACAATAGTAGTGGATGTTCATCAGATAGTCTACTAGACTCGGATAAATCTCCCTGAATTTCAATATAGGGAAGGGTTATCGAATACACTAAATTGGATTTACCATTCTCATTTATTTGCTCTTCTATTCGTTTTGCATTTTCATCTGCTGGGACCGTATACATAAAACTATGAGGACTGGTAAACTTCAATAGACTGTTCATATTATGATAAAAACTAAAAGCAGTTCCCATGGAAAAAAGGGTTAATGTCGTTAATAAAGCAATGACGGACAGGATTAACACACTTCCCTTAATTCGATAGAGTAGAGAGGAAATACCAATTAAATGTACACCCTTCCAGGATATTTTCTTAAGCTTAGATAGCCGGTTAAGCACCCAAATACTAAGTGACCGAAGCAATAAATAGGTACCAAGTAACAATGCAAGAAGCGATAATAAAATAAATAGAAAACCATTGTTTTTCCAAAAATTCGATGTGCTAGGCTGTAAAAGAATCGTATAGCCGCCCAAGATAAAAATAATAGATAAGGCGGCCGGAATGAGCGCAGCTTTCGGTAAGCCCTCCCCTTTTCTTTCCGCTTGAAATAATTGCAGTAATGTATATTTATAGATCATTTGATAGTTATAGAGGGCTGCAAATAGAATCGTAATCGAAAACGCTGCACATGTTTGAAACAGAGCCTTTGTTGAAATAGTAAAAGCAGCAATTTGGTTGGCCCCCATCAATTTTATCAAAATCATTGAGAATAACTTCGTGAAGATAAAACCAATGCCAATCCCAACTACAAGAGCTAATATACCGAGAATGAGGATTTCATTAAAAAGGAGCTTAGCAATTTGCTTTTTACGCATTCCAAATAAGGAATAGAGCCCAATTTCCTTCTTTCTCTTTTTTATAAAAAACGCATTTGAATACCAAATAAAGAGCGACGCAAAAATGAATAAGAGAATAGAAGCAGCCGAGAATGCTGGACCGATTTTTTCTACCGTCACAGCGGAATCATTCACTTGTTTATTGTACTGCAGGGAGACAAAAGTAAAGTAAATAGCAATGCTTGATATCATTGGATAAAGGTATAGTATGTATTGTTTGAAATTATGACGTAAATTCTTCTTTGCTAGTTCATATAACGTCATGATGTCCACCGCCTCCGAGTACCGTTAAAACATGAATGACCTGTTGAAAAAATTCCTTTCTGCTTTGTTCTCCCCTTCTAATTTCTGAAAAGATGGCTCCATCTTTAATAAAGAGAACGCGTGAACAGAAACTGGCTGCAAAGGAATCATGTGTAACCATCATGATCGATGCTTGTTCTTGTTCATTCAATTTTTTCAATGTTTGGAGTAGATTAAGTGCCGATTTCGAATCCAGTGCACCAGTCGGCTCATCGGCAAAAATGAGATCTGGATTCGTAACAATGGCACGTGCCGTTGCAGTTCGCTGCTGCTGACCTCCAGAAATTTCATATGGATAACGCTCAAGAATTGGCTCAATTCCAAAAGTAGTAGCAACTTGTTTTAACTTGTTTTCTATCACTTTTGGATTAGCATTTGCCAAAGCTAAAGGAAGAAGGATATTCTCTTTCACAGTCAAAGTATCAAGTAAATTGAAGTCTTGAAAGATGAAGCCTAGTCGATCACGACGAAAATCAGCAAGATCATTCTCATTCATTTCATTGACCTTATAGCCATTAATTCTGATAGATCCAGATGTCGGTACATCAATTGTCGATAGTATATTCAAAAGTGTGGATTTTCCGGCGCCCGATGGCCCCATAATTCCAACAAATTCACCTTTTATCATCTCTAAATTAATGTCTTTCAATGCTTGAAAGACATGATTATTTGTTCCGTATATTTTACTAACTTTCTTTACCTCTAAAACAACATCCATTCCGAAAACTCCTTTAATTGGTGATATCTCCACTATAAAAGATCTAGGAATGGCTATCCATAACTTATCCTTACATTTTGAAGGGGAAACCTTACATTTTTGTCACATGAAAACAGCATTCATAAGAAATCTGCTAGCCGATAGGCGCTGAAGCTAAACATTTCACAAAAAAGACATATTTAACATATTGATTCTAACGCAGCGTTAAGATTTAAGATAAAAGTAATCAATCGAACGGAGGTAATCACATTGAAAGAATACTATTCTATTGGTGAATTTTCTAAGTTAACTGGTATTACACAAAGAGCTCTTAGATATTACGATGAAAAAAATTTACTAAAACCAAGTAAGATTTCTGAAACAGGGAGACGGTATTATGAAGAAAAAGACATGATCCCGCTCCAACAGATTATTTCATTGAAATATTTAGGTTTTACGCTGGAAGAAATTGAACCTTTATTGAATGAGAAAAAAGGAAATTTACAGGATTCATTAAAATTTCAGAGGAAATTGATGATCCAAAAGCAAGAGCATTTACAACAAGTTATCAAAGCATTAGACCACGCTATTGAAATTATTGAAGAAGGTGAAATGGATTCACGAGTCTTATATTTCCTTATTCATAGCATTTTAAATGAAAAAGAACATTTTGATTGGATGAGGGACTACTTCCCTGAGAAAACCGTTAATCATTTGATTAAAAGATATGATGCAAACAGTCTTGAAGTAAACAAGCAAACCACACTTATCATTCAAAAAATTAAGGACTTAATTCATACCTGTAAACCAGAAGATCCAGAATTGCAAGCCAATATTCACGAATTAGTTACTATCGTATTTGATTTACTTGGTGATGATTTTGATCTTGAGAACTTTGAAAATATTCCGGAGGAAGAAGCTAACTTCTTTGCCTCACCTTTTACCGAGCAGGAAGAAGCATATCTTCAAAAGGCCATGGAAATATATTTTACTCAAAGGGGTGATATAAATGGAAACAACCAATAAAAAATCCGGCACCTCTTTTCTTAAGCTCGTTAAAATGGGAAAACCTGCGATCTGGGTACTTACCATTGCCATTACATTAAGCCTATTTGAAACAGGTGCAAGCTTAATCGTTCCTCTATTTACGAAAAACTTAGTCGATCAGGTTGCAAAAGCCGGTATAGAAATGAGCTTAATATTCCTATTGTTAGGGGCGTTTATTATTCAAACGATTTCCGGTGGTGTTTCCTTTTACTTAATGACCTATATCGGTGAGCAATTCGTTGCTAATATTCGTAAAAAGCTTTGGGACCATATTCTAGAATTACCCATCCCATATTTTGATAAGCATCAATCCGGTGAAACGATGAGCCGTGTAACACAGGATACAAATACAATTAAAATGCTTATAACTAATCATCTTGTTTCATCTGTATCAGGGATAGTTTCTATAATAGGTGCCTTAATCTTTTTAATTATTATCGATTGGAAAATGACCTTAATTATGCTTTGCTCTATCCCTATTTCTATGATTGTAATGCTTCCATTAGGAAAGAAGGTTTACTCTATATCCAAACAGACACAGGATGAATTAGCTTCATTCAGTGCACATCTCGGTCGTGTATTAAGCGATATTCGACTTGTAAAATCTTATAATGGACAATTGATTGAAAGAAAAAAAGGGCATAAAGGAGTCCATGAATTATTCCGCTTTGGTTTAAAAGAGGCAAAAATTCAAGCAATCGTATCTCCTTTTATGACTACTATTTTATTAATCGTGCTAGTTGTATTAATTGGTTATGGAGGTGCACGAGTGGCGTCAGGCGACCTTTCAGCAGGCTCACTTGTTGCTATCCTTATATACATGTTCCAAATAATCATTCCATTTAGCCAGCTTGCTACATTTTTTACAAACTATCAAAAAGCAATGGGAGCAACCGAACGAATTCACGAGCTTTTGGATCTTCCAATAGAACAGAATGATAGTCAAGAAAAAACAACTCATGAAGAGATCATTACATTTGATCAAGTCAGCTTTGGTTATGAGAGTGGAAAAATCATATTAAATGACCTGAACTTTCAAATTCAGCCTGGGCAAACTGTTGCCTTCGTAGGACCGAGCGGTTCTGGAAAAACAACCATTTTTTCTTTAATTGAACGGTTTTATGACCCTCAACAAGGTAGGATTAAAATGGGAAATACTGATATAAAAAATCTTGAGTTAATGAATTGGCGTGAAAAAATTGGCTATGTATCACAGGAAAGTCCTATAATGTCAGGGACAATTAAAGATAATATTTGTTACGGGCTGCAACGACCTGTTGATGAAACCGAAATTCACCATTCTGCAGAGCTGGCTAATGCAGCAGGATTTATTGAAAAACTTCCACATCAATATGATACAGAGGTTGGTGAACGTGGAATCAAGTTATCAGGTGGTCAGCGACAAAGGATCGCCATTGCACGTGCATTACTTCGTAATCCTAAGCTGCTTTTATTGGATGAAGCAACCTCTAATTTAGACAGTGAATCCGAGGGGCTTGTCCAGAACGCTTTACAGCATTTAATGGCTGGTAGAACGACGCTTATTATTGCCCATCGCCTATCAACTGTAATGGATGCGGATAAAATTATTGTAATTGAAGAAGGAAATGTAACTGGGATGGGTACTCATGAACAATTAATGGAATCACATAAATTGTATCAAAAGCTTGTTCAACAACAAATGAAAGCTGAGATAAATGGAGAATTAGTTAACCATTCTTAAGATTGATTTGTTTTATTTTATATGCCAGTCTCTTCACTATTGGGGACTGGCTTCAATTTTCTTTAGCCCTAAGTATTTTGTATGACAAAACAGTAATATATTGTATATCAATACAGCAAATTTTCATGTATACTATATTATTAAAGAAAATATAAATTTTAACAGCGAGGGTGAATCATAATGCCAATACCTACTGATCATTCAAAGCCTGTTCGTAAATCCGCAAAGGAAAGCGCATTCATTCAAATACAGAAATGGATTATCGATGGGACTTTGCAGCCAGGAGAAAAGCTTAATGACTCGGAGCTTGCTGGGGCGTTGGGGGTTAGTAGAACACCAATCCGCGAATCACTTCAATTACTTGAATCGCAAGGTTTTGTAAAAATGTACCCAAGTAAAGCCACACAAGTAACCGAAGTAGAAAAAGATTCAATTAAAGATCTGCTTCCACCTTTGGCAGCGCTGCAGGCATTATCCGCTGAACTAGCAATCTCTCATTTAACAAAAGAAATAATCACATTGCTTGAAAACACAAACGAGAGATTTACAGAAGCAATTCGCTCAAAAAACTACTTCTCGGCTTTAAAAATTGATGAGGAATTCCACCAAATCATTGTCGATACTGCAAACAATCCATACATATATAATATACTAGCTAATTTACAGGCACATGTTAGAAGATTATTTTTCCATCATTCTATTATCCTAACTGAAAAATCAGTAGAAGAGCATTATGCTATTATCCAGCTAATGAAAGAAAAAAATAGAACTGAAGTCTCTGATGTTATGCGACAAAATTGGCTGCATGCCATCAAAGAGTTTGATTCGATTGAAACTGATTAAATAGAGAAAAGCCGGTAACCTTTTAAAAGGTTACCGGCTTTTCTTTCTGACTGCCTTCAGTCCCTTTTTGCTTAGTTTTCTTATGCATAGTTTTAGAATTTAGTTGCACTCTTGCAATAATTCCTGTGATTAGAATAACAATCAGAACTGGTAATAACCATCCTAGTCCTTCTTTATAAAAAGGTAGGAGTTGTTTATAAAAGGAAATAATACCATCAAGCCATCCAAAGTAATCGATCTTTAATTTATCACAAAATGTTTTCAACCCGTCAATGATACTAATTAACAAGGTGACGATTGTCGCAGCAACATAGACCAACCGTGAATGATTAAAAAGTGGTGACAGGAATGTCAAAAGCATGAGTACAATGGCAAGCGGATAAAGCAACATCAATACCGGAATTGAATAATTAATAATATTTGCTAGACCAAAGTTTGCAATGATAAAGGTAATAGTAGTAAAAAATGTAACGAATATTTTATAGCTTATTCTTGGAAAAAGTGTATGAAAGTATTCCCCACATGCTGTCATTAATCCAATGCTTGTTGTTAAGCATGCTAGTAAAATGACAATAGACAACATCACTGTTCCTGTCATCCCAAAATAATGAGAGGCTGCACTGCTAAGGACCGGCCCCCCTGATTCAAAAAGACCAAATTTTTGTGTACTTGTTGCTCCTAAATATGCAATACCAACATAGATGATTCCAAGAAAAGTGATAGCTACTGTTCCTGACTTAGCTGTTGCTGTTAGGACTCCACGCGTAGTATTCACACCCATTGCACGAATGGAATTAATAACGATAATACCAAATACAAGTGAAGCTAGAGCATCCATTGTATTGTAACCTTCTGTAAAACCTTTCATAAATGCACCGCTCGCATATGCATTTTGTGGTGCCTCTATCGCCCCCATTGGTTTAGCAATAACCGTAATCAATAATATGATTAAAAGAATAATAATACCAGGTGATAATAGTTTCCCTACTCTATCTACTAGTTTCGCAGGATTCAATGAGAACCATAATGTAATAGCAAAGAACAATAGTGTGAATATAAGTAATCCTGCTTGTCCAAATTCTTTACCTACAAATGGAGATATACCGATATCATAAGCGACCGCTCCTGTACGAGGAGCTGCGAAAAATGGTCCAATTGTTAAATACAAAAGAGAAGTAAATACGATTCCATAGATTGGGTGAATTCGTCTTGATAATTCTTGGAGATTACGACTTCCTGAAACTCCCATTACCAATATCCCGAGGAATGGCAAACCTACTCCTGTAATCAAGAAACCTATAACAGCAGGCCATAAATTGGTTCCTGCATTTTGCCCGAGCTGTGCCGGAAATATCAAATTTCCTGCTCCAAAAAATAAGGCAAATAACATAACCCCTACAACAAAATATGATGAAAAGGATAATTTATCCTTCATAAGATGTCCTCCCTGAGATGTCTAATTTTTCTGATATATCCGAACCTGTAGTTTCAGCTATATGCAATATATTAATGTAATCTATCATACTATCTTTATGCGTGAAATGCAATATATAGCGTAAATTTTCCGATAATTTACATAATAGGATTGATAAAAACTGTGATTAGAAAAGTTCAATTCCCTGGTCAAAAAAATAGGCCCTCTCTAACGAAAGGACCCTGTAAAACAATTATTCTGTTATTCCTATCGACACATACTTCATCTCAACAAACTCATGTATTCCTTCTTTGCCTCCCTCTTTTCCAAAGCCGGATTCCTTAATCCCCCCAAATGGAGCTTCAGCTGTAGCAGGAAATACATCGTTTACACCAATGATGCCATATTCAAGTGCTTCAGTTAATTTGAATACATGATTTGTACTTTCAGTCATCACATATGCCGCCAGTCCGTACGGAAGCTGATTCGCTTTTTCGATCACATCTTCTACTGAATCAAAAGTATCAATCGGAAGAACAGGTCCGAATGTTTCTTCGTTCATTACCTTCATCTGATCATTTACGTTTACAAGAACAGTAGGCTCATAGAAATATCCAGCTAAGTCACCATCCCATTCGTTACCACCTGAAGCAATTGCCGCACCGTTCTTAACAGCATCTTCTACATGCTCTGCTGCCTTTTCAACAGCATTTCGATCTATCATTGGACCAATGACAGTGGATTCCTCGTTTCCATTGCCAATTTTCATATTTTTAACTTTCGTTACCAGCTTTTCGACGAATGAATCAGCGATTTTTTTATGGACATAGACCCTGTTCGCACAAATACAAGTTTGCCCACAGTTTCTAAATTTACTAGCAAGTGTTAAATCAACCGCAACATCTAACTTTGCATCATCCATTATGATAATCGGTGCATGCCCCCCTAATTCAAGCGAAAGCTTCTTAATATGCTGTGCACTATTTTTCATCAGTTCTCTTCCAACTTCAGTTGAGCCTGTAAACGTAATCAAACGTACATCAGGACTTTGTGTCAATGCCTCACCTACAGCTCTAGCGTCACCTGTAACTAGATTTAATACCCCTTTAGGAAGCCCAACTTCTTCGAAAATTTTCACAATCTCCATCGCTGTCAGCGGCGTTTGTGAAGCTGGCTTTAACACGACGGTGCAACCAGCGGCAAGAGATGGACCAAGTTTTCTAGTAACCATGGAAGCTGGAAAATTCCATGGTGTAATAGCAGCAATAACTCCAATTGCATGCGGGATAACATGTGAGCGTCTGTTTGCTTTAGACGACGGAATGATTTCACCATAAACCCGATTAGCTTCCTCCGCATACCATAATAAATAGCTGGCTGCCGACTCGATTTCAGTCCGTGATTCAGATAATGGCTTTCCTTGTTCCGACGTTAATATTTGTGCAAGCCGTTCCTTGTGCTCGAGCATTTTTTCATACGCTTTATATAAAAATGTCGAGCGCTCACGTGCTGTTTTTTTCGACCATAATGGAAAAGCAGCCTTTGCTTCTTCCACAGCCTCTAAAGCATCCTCTTTACCTCCGTATGATATTTCAGTCAGTTTTTCTAATGTTGCCGGATTGGTTATCGTTCGGTAAGTACCGGAATATGATTCCCGCCATTCTCCATTAATAAAGATCCCACGTTCCTTTTGTCCTACAAGCATGGTATCCTTCCCCCTTTTATAAACTTTCTTGAACAGCAGCCAATGCATCTCGTAAAATAGAGATAAGCTCTTGAATTTCTTGTTTATTGATGACTAGTGGTGGTGAGAACACTATCGTATCCATCCCCTCAAAGCCAACCGTGCGCACAATTAGCCCTCTTTTCGCCGCTTCCGCACTTACTTTTGGAGCAACTAATGTATCAAAGCGAGCATTAGTGACAGGATTAACCATTTCAATGGCGCCAATCAATCCGAGTGTCCGTACCTCTCCAATAAAGTCAAATTCAGCTTTTAACTCCTTAAAGCCTTTTAGCAGTTCCTCTCCCATTTGCCTTGAATTCTCTACTAAGTTCTCTCTCTCAATAATTTCAATGTTTTTTAACCCAACTGCACAAGCTGTTGCATGTCCGCTGTAAGTGTAGCCATGAAGAAGTACCCCATCAGATAAATCGACAAGCTCACGGTGTATTGTATCTGTTACCATGACACCGCCAAGTGGGATATAGCCGCTGGTGACACCTTTCGCAAAAAGCATCATATCTGGTGTCACTCCATTATGCTCACAAGCAAACATTTTTCCTGTGCGACCAAAACCAGTTATGACTTCATCAGCGATCAGTAAAATATTATTTTCATCACAGATTTCCCGTACCTCTTGAAGATATCCGTCCGGAGCGATATTTACCCCGCCGGCACCTTGAACAGGTTCAGTGATAAAGGCGGCAATGTTTTCAGCTCCTTCTTTCTGAATACATTCACGGAGAGAATCCGTTGAAAAGGTATCTACATGAACAAAGTCAGGTGCAAGTGAATTTGTCATCGCATGAAATGGTGATATCCCTGTCGCACTAGTTGCCCCAATGTTCACACCATGATACCCTTTTTTCCTAGAAATAATTTTTTTCTTCTCCGGAAACCCTTTAAGCTTCCAATAATAGCGTGCCAGTTTATAGGCCGTATCATTTGATTCAGAACCACCAGATGTAAAAAACACAGCGTTTAAATTTCCAGGTGCCAGTTCTGCTAACTTAGCAGCAAGCCGGATAGCGGGCTCGTTACTGAAAGACGAAAAGGAATTTGTAAAAGCAAGCTTTGACATTTGCTCATATGCTACTTCCGCAAGTTCTTTACGCCCGTATCCTACATTTACATTCCACAATGATGCCATACCCTCTAACACTTTTTTACCAGTTGTATCTGTTAAATACACTCCGCTTCCACTAGTAAAAATAAATGGAGCACCGCTTTCATGTTGTTGCTTTAAAGAAGAAGTTGGGTGAATAAAGTGCTTTTTGTCCAAATCAATTAACATTTCATGTACATCCGTTTTTATCATCATCAATCACTCCTTTAAAGATTGGTTAGTCGTTGTAATTGGATTTATTCTCCTTACTTTAGGAATCTGGATAAAGAAGATTAGTCCAACGATCCACCATGCGCCAAAAATCAGCCATTCAAATGGCCAGACAAGTGACGCTGGCATTCCAGGCATATACAATACGATAAATCCTATGCTTAAGATTGAGGCTAAAATACCAACAATTTTACTTTTTCCTGCACGAAATGGACGCTCTAAGTCCGGCTGAGTTTTACGGAGAACCACAAATGAAACCGAAACAATAAAGTAAGCGATTACAATCGAAAGTCCACCTGCATCGACAAGCCATTCTAATGCTGGACGGCCGAGAAGAGGACAAAAGGTAGCAAGCAGCCCGATAAGTAAGACTGCATTTTTTGGCGTTTTATATTTTGGGTGCAGCTCGCCAAACCACTTCGGCAGCATCCCATCCTGAGCCATTGCGTACATCACACGGCTTCCACCGATGATAAACGCATTCCAGCTAGTTAAGATACCGGCAATACCTCCAAGTATTAAAATTTTTGAAAACAACGGAGAACCAAATACCGCTCCCATCGCATCAGCAGTTGGAAGACTTGCAGCAGCAAGCTGACCTTTATTTAAAGATAATGACACCCCTAAAATAATGAAGACATACCATAAAACTGCTAAACCTACGGATAATAAAAGTACTCTTCCTACGGTTTTTTTCTGAATGTTCATTTCTTCAGCCATTTGTGGAATGACGTCAAAGCCAACAAACATAAATGGTGTCATAATCATAACTCCCATTAGACCTGCCATCCCACCTGTGAATAGAGGATCCATATTTTTCACTTCACCGCCAATGGTAGAACCGAAAATTAAACAAAGTCCGACAACAGCTAATAGAAGTGTTAAGACGAGCTGCAATATAGCAGCTTGCTTTACACCGATATAATTAATCCAAGTTACAATTACAGATCCAATCATACCAACAGCAACCCATGAAAAATGAACGTCCCAGCCTGCAATCGTCCACATATATCCGACTTGGTAATTCGGAAAAATATATTCAATAACAGTAGGCAGCGCAACCGCTTCAAAAGCAACCACTGATACATATCCAAGTAAAATTGACCATGATACGACAAAAGCCGCTCTCGATCCGAATGCAGCAAGTGCAAAATGATGAGCCCCACCTGTCTTCGGCATGGCTGTGGTTAATTCCGAGTAGACTAGTCCAACAAAAGTAACCATAATGCCCCCGATAAGAAAAGCAATCATGGCCCCTACAGATCCAGCTTTCGTAATCCAATTCCCTGATAATACGACCCATCCCCAACCAATCATCGCACCAAAGGCTAATACAATGACATCAGCTCGCGATAACACTCTGCTAAAATCGTTTTGTTTTGACATCCAACCCCTCCACTTAAAGATTTTCTCTAATCCACGATTTCTTTCTCCCTCCCCTGTAAAAATATCAATAATCACAAAAAAGCCAGTCCTATCACAATCATTTGTGATATGGACTGGCTTCATGATCCATGATTACCATTCCGCAAAAGAATGGTCATGAAATCTAAACAGTCAAAATTAGAAAATACCGATTTCCTTCCCTTCCTTCCGCTGTAAGGCGGATAGGGCCGAAGAATATATATTTCTATTTTACATAATTTTCAGTATAATTCAAGTGTATTTAGAATTATACTGAAAACACTTTTCTAACTAAGTGTATTTAAAAAGACAAAAATAGTAACTAGTGACAAATCTTTTATGACCGAGAATCGAAAAAAATCGCCCAATTTTTAAAAATAAAAAGCCTCTAACTACAAATAAATAGTTACAGGCTTTTCATTATTATGTTGGGGCTGGCTCCGCATTGTTGATTAAAAATCCTAATGCTGATTTTTAAGTAACAAAGTTTTACAAAAACGAGCCTATGTTCTAAATTTCCATAATCCAATTGAATGAGTCCTTTTCCTTACCTAACTGGATATTCGTGATTGTTTCATAAATTCGAGCAGAAAGTTCTCCAGTGCCATTGACCTTCATGCTGATATTTTTCCAATTTAATTCACCTACTGGAGAAATAACGGCTGCCGTTCCAGTTCCAAATACTTCTTCTAAATGACCTTTTATGTAAGCATCATAAATTTCATCAATCGAAATTTGGGCTTCCCTTACTGGTACTCCCCAGTACTGCAACAATTGAATAACCGAATCTCTCGTCACCCCTCCAAGAATACTGCCATTCAATTGGGGTGTTACAACTTCCCCGTTGATCTTAAAGAAAATATTCATGCTTCCTACTTCCTCGATATATTTTCTTTCGATTCCATCCAACCAAAGAACTTGTTCATAACCCAGCTCTTCTGCTTTTTCCTGTGCTCTTAAACTTGCTGCATAGTTCCCAGCAGTTTTAACATATCCTGTACCACCAGGAACCGCCCGTACATATTCTTCATCAACATAGATCTTAACTGGCTTTAATTGATCAGTGTAATACGAGCCTACCGGGGAGAGGATAACTAAAAATTTATATTCCCGAGAGGGCCTAACACCTAAACATGGTTCTGTTGCAATAATAAACGGTCGGATATAAAGAGAGGTTCCCTCTTGATCTGGAATCCAATCCCTCTCTAAATCAACCAATTGTTCAATAGCTTCTAATACCATTTTTTCATCTACTTGTGGGATACTGATCCTTTCACAAGATATATTCATTCTGGCCACGTTTTTTTCTGGACGAAAAAGCAATACTTTTCCTTCTTTTGTTTTGTATGCTTTTAATCCTTCGAAAACAGCTTGTCCATAATGAAAAACCATTGCTGAAGGATCTAAAGATAACGGTTCATACGGAGTGATTTTTGCATTGTGCCACCCCTTACCTTCCTGATAATCCATCGAAAACATATAGTCGGTATAATATTTGCCAAATCCTAATTCACTAACCTCGGGTTTCTCTTTTTTCACTTTTCTTTTGACTAATTCGATGACTTGATTCACGCTGGAAGCATCCCTTTCTTATATTAACTAGATAATTCTTTCAATTATAACAATTTATAAAAAAAGCGCAAGCGCCTTGTTTATCGGCGTACGGATTTCGTAGTCTTCGACTGAGATAAAGGAGACACGGCGAGGGACGAGTCGATGCCCGCTTATCGTAGGGAGAAGACGGAGAAATCCACTAGCCGATAGGCGCTGGAGCTAGACATAGCAGACACTTTTCATGTCTAATATCATTAGTAAATTTTATACTTCTTTCCATATAAAAAAAAATCCAGACATAAGACTGGATTTTTTTTATCATATTTTTTTAACCTGTTCATTTCGTTAGTTGCAATAGTATTTGAAGATTTGTCCTTTACATTCATCAAAAACGGTTTGTAAATTAATGATGATGTTCATGACTATTATCAGAATTTCCTTCGTGACTTTCACTCTCGTCTTTTATAGATTTTAATTCCTCTTCTGATACATTCCCTACTACAAATAATTTTTTGGGCATAACATGCATGTCACGAGCTGTTACGTGAGTTTGAATATAATAAATTCCGTCCTTTGAAAATGTCTTTTTCACATTATAAATTCCATCTTTTTCATGGTTAGCTTTAATTAATTCACTGTTATTCCTATCATTTGCCTTCCAGATTTCAAATTCAATATCATCTGCATCATCAACATTTTCTTTTCCTTGTGTTACATGTACCTTTAATACGCTTTCTTGATGAGGGGTAATCTTTTCAGGCAATTGAATATGTACCTCTACTGGTTTCGTGTTCTTCTCATTCGATTGATTCGTATTTGCCGTACAGGCAGTAATGAAAAATAAAGAAAATAACATGATGATACTTATATATAGTTTTTTCAATTCTATCCCTCCATAATTTAGCCTAACCAAGCTTTAATTGGTTTTATTTTCATAAATATAAAGCGGTCCAATAAATACACAAGTATAATTGAAATTCCCACAAGCGGCATGATGACTCCCATAGCTAGCATCATAAAAAAGATTGTTCTCATAACTTTAGGATCATTTGCTCGTGATGGAGATCCAAACTTCCCATTAGGCTTCCGTTTTCTCCACATTATAAATGAACTAATCACTATACCAATTAATCCCAAGCAAACGATTAGACCAATGATTTGATTAGCTAAACCAAATAAACGGCCTTCATGCAGGGCAATCCCTACCGTTATCATTTTCGCTAAAACTCCATACTGATTATAGGTTACATTGCTTAAAACAGCCCCAGAATATTGGTCAATATGCATTGTAGCACTTTCACTAGGCTTCGTATCAGAGGCAGAAACAGTATAAACCCCTTTTTCGCCTTGTGGCATAGAAATCGTATATGGCTTCTTCATATTTTCTGATTGAGCAATGTACGTCACATCTTCAAGGGAAAGTGGCATATATCCATTTGTCTTAGAAGCCGGAACGGGAAGATTTTCAGCTGCCCAAGGCACATCCTCAGCTATATCCTTTGTTAATATCTTTGATTCTGGCTTTTCACCCCAGCTAAAAGCAAATGGAGGGTAGCCTGTATTGGTAGAAGTGGCTAACCGATTAATCCCTTCCCCCATTACTCCTGACCATGGAAGTCCAGTAGCTATTAATATTAAGATAAAAATAGAAAGCCAAAAAGCGGGTACTGCATGCAGATCTCTCCAAAAGATTCTCCCTTTCTTTTTGAATCTCGGTAAAATAATTCCCCAAATAGTTGCTTTATTTCGCGGCCACCAAATATATAATCCTGTTATTAATAATAGAACGGCCCAACAGGCAGCAAGTTCAACTATTCGATTGGCTATCGTTCCTCCAATGATTAATTGGCTATGCAGCTTTTTAAAAATTTCAGTGAATTTTTTATCATTATCTAACGAACCATAAATATCCCCATTATACGGATTCACATAGAAAGATAGCATTTTCCCTTTATCCATTACACCAATTTCAGTTGTTCGGGATGGACTATCATAATACTTAATTGATGTAATCTCTCCATTTGGATAAGCTTCCTTTACTTTTGCTACTTGTGCTAATGGTGATAAGGTGGAGCTGCCTTTTTCTTGAACATAATAAAGATTGTGATAAAGCATCGATTCAATTTGAGGCTTAAATAGATAAACTGAACCACTAAATGCAAGAATAATAAGAAATGGGGCAAAAATAATTCCTGCATAAAAATGCCATCTCCAAACGGTCTGATAAATTGAAGCCTTCTTTTGCTTACTATTCCGCTCTCTATCTGCGTTGATAGACTTCTTCATTGCTGTCGCTTCCATTCTATTTTCTCCTTTTCTTTCAAGTCATTTTGCAATCATCCTATCCATTTACCTCATCACCAAGATAAAAATAAGACGGAAATTTATCATTGGCTTTTCACAGTAATGAATCATACTAAATAAATGTGATGAAAGAATGAAGAATAACGAAAAAAAAGCTATGTATATGAACATTTCAATCATATTTCACATTTAAGAATTATAATGATTGTATTCATTAAAAATAGAATGAAATAAAAGAAAAAATAACCTACAATTTTTATAGAAGGATTAGAGAAAAAACGAGGTGAAGTGAGTGTGTTTCTCTCTTTCATAAAAAAGAATAATTTGATTTGGCCGCTCATTGTTTTATGTCTAATATTGAGTGGCTGTGAAAATAAAATAGATATTCCATCTAACAAAAACATGATGCTGATAACATCTCTAAAAGAACCTTATTTATCCTTTTATGATATTTCCAAAAACAAAATCATTAAAAGTGAAAAATTAGGTTTTGTAATCAAAACGATGGGAAAGTTATCCGATGATGTCGTGTTATTCACTAAAGAGAATGAAGATGGGCTTTTTACACTTAATCTGCATACAGGAAAAGTAAACAAAGTAGATAAAATTGGACAAGGAATATCTATGATACTTCCAGCACCTGAGCTGCATTTATGCTTTCTTTCAGATACAGAAAAGAATCAAATTTATTTTTTCGATACGAAGAAAATGAAAATCACTTCTAAAGTAACTGTTGGAAATTCTCCTGTCTCACTAGCACTAGATATGGAAAAAGGAGAATTATTTGTTGCCGATTTAAAAAACGCATCGATTTCTACAATAAGTATCGAAAAACAAAAAGTGATTCGTTCTTTTCCAGTGATTGAGCGACCTTCCTCTCTCTTTTTTGACGGGAATAACATATGGGTGGCGGCTCACGGTCCATATGGAAAATTAAATAATCATTTATATGTGTACGATAAAGAAACTGGGAAAAAGGTAAAAACGATAAAGGTTGGGTTAATGCCTGTTGGATTTTTTCATCCCTCATCGAGCCAAAATTTATACGTAATCTGCCATGGGTCGAACGAGGTCTACCAAGTTAATATGAAAACTGGATCAGTCAACAATCCCATTGAAGTAAGTGAAAATCCATATTTTATTACTGGTCACGGCGAGAAAATTTATGTTTCCAGCTTAGACGGTAATACACTTAGTATCATTAATCAAAATTCCTTCAGGCTAGAGGAACAAATACAATTAAAAGATGGTCCTTATATCATTTATGTGAGGTGAGTTGATTGAAGCCATATAAAATACTAGTTGCAGACGACGAAGAACAAATGCTTTTTTTACTATCCTCATTTTTAGAAAAAGAAGGGTATGAGGTCATAGCCGTTACTAACGGACAAGAAGCCTTAGATAAATTTTCATCGAACTCAATTGATGTCGTCATTTTAGATGTGATGATGCCTGGTCTTGATGGATTTACTGTTTGCCAATCCATTCGATCCATTTCAAATGTTCCAATTATCATGTTGACAGCTAAAAGCAGTGAAAATGATCGAATTAATGGAATTAAAATTGGTGCCGATGATTATTTAGTTAAGCCGTTTAGTCCTAAGGAGTTAGTTATAAGGATTGAAGCTATTTTTAGACGAATCAATAACTTCAAAGGCCCTAAAGGGATTATTAAAATAAAGGAAATGATGATTAATACTCTTGGTCAAGAAGTGATGGTTAAAAATGAAAAAGTAAAATTAACAAGAAAAGAATATCGGCTTCTCTTATTTTTAACTGAGAATAAAGGAAAAGTATTCACAAGAGAACAATTACTTGATCATGTTTGGGGATTTGACCATTTAGCAACCTTACGTACCGTTGATACACATATTAAAACTTTGCGATTAAAGCTTGGGGAATCAGGAGATTGTATTAAGACCATTTGGGGAGTAGGCTATAAACTAGAGGACTGATTATGAAAAAACTTCGGATTAAAAGTAAAATTTGGATTTCTATCACGTTTATTTCATTCATTACGATTATTATCGGAGTTATTTTAACTTATTATCTTTATGAAAAGTTTTACTTAGAAAAGCAAATTGAACGTTTAGAACAACAAGGAACCTTATTGAAAAAGTATTACTACTCTCAAACGGATCATGATAAATTACATGAAATGATTCATTGGACAGAGGAGAGCACGAATATTAATGTCATTTTAACTGAAGATCCCATGCAATTAAGTGCAGGGATTCCGATTACTGGCTTTCCTGATAGTAATCTCATTACATTTAAAGAAAGACAACAACTTTTATCAGGAAAAGAAGTTATTATCATAAGAGATCATCCAACATTTAAACGAAAAATATTAGCTGTAGCTGTACCATTATTTAAGAAAAAAATATTAAGTGGAGCTATTTTTATTTACCAGCCCATTGACGATATATATGAACCATTTAAACCGTTGCGAACCTTTATGATTATATTTATGGTTATCGTATTATTCCTATTAGTATGGATTGGTCATAAAATAACGAATTACTTATTAAAGCCTTTGAAGGAAATGGAAAATGTCTCAAAGAAAATGGCAAAGGGGGATTTTTCCGAACAAATAACCGTTCATAATAAAGATGAAATTGGGCAGCTGGCAATTTCTTTAAATACGATGGCAAAGTCACTAAATGAAGTAGAAATGAAAAGAAATCAATTTCTTCAAAATGTCTCTCACGAGCTAAGAACCCCGCTTAGTTATGTTAAAGGTTACACTGAAGCCATTTTGGAAGGAGTCTATGAAGATCCAAAAGAGATCAATCATTCATTAATCATCATCCAAAAAGAGACGGAGCGATTAATTCGTTTAGTCCATGATTTACTAGATCTCGCCCAATTAGAGGACGATTCTTATCCAATGAAAAAGAACCCTATTGTTTATTCACAGTTAATATCCGACGTGATAAATAATTTTGACCTTGCATTAAAAAATAAACAAATTCAAGTTCATCTGACTTTAGATGAAGACATCATTATAGAGGGCGATGAAGATCGGATCGCACAAGTTCTGTCTAACTTAATTCATAATGCTATAAGCTATAGTCAAAACGGAAGAGACATTATAATCAAGCTATCACTGGAAGATCACCTGTCTATTTTAAAAATAAAAGATCATGGACCAGGAATTCCAAAAAAAGACCTTCCTCACATTTTTGAACGATTTTATCGAGTAGACAAAGCACGAACACGCAATAAAGGCGGGAGCGGCTTAGGACTTTCCATTTGTAGTCAAATCATCAAAAAACATTCCGGGCAAATTCATGTTGAATCGGAGAAAGAGAAAGGAACGGAATTTACGATTATTATTCCTTGTTTTAGTGAAATAGAAGGGTAAGCTAGACAACAAAAACCTCTTCAAATCTGAAGAGGTTCATTAATTTTCCGCTAAGTTTACATAGTCTTAAAATTATTCTCTATTTATGGACGCTTTCCCCAAGGTTCAATCGTTCCAACCGTATAGATCAATCGATCATTTTGAATAGAATCAATGACCCCTTGTGAAATCTCCTCATTGGTTAACCATCTTGAATTATCATTCTCAAGAATAAATCCCAATTGTATTTGACGGTATAGACAGGTGTCAGGTGTACTTATTTTCTTTTTGATTTCATTTAAATTCTTACTGCTACCTAAAACGTGATAAAGTCTCCACTTATCGTTTTGTTTTGACACTTCTTGTAAAATGATGTCTATTGATCTTTCAGCATAAGAATGGATCCAGGCAATGACCAATTGTATTGGACCATTTTCTTTGATGATTGACCTTACATTCTCTTTTAATAAAACTTCATTACTATAATCAACGAGAACTGGAGTGATAGCATTTTTATCTTCTGTCTTTCCCGCTAAACTCTCCATTCGATTAGGATTACGCCCAATCACAGATACTTGATAACCTTGATTAACTAGCCAAAGGGATACACCCGCTAACATACCAGTTCCTCCGACTACTAGTGCATGCTTCATTTATACACATCCTTTATATGCATCGACCTACTGAAGATCAAAACAATCTTTCGGTACCCAACCTACTTCCCCATTAGCTTTCTTTATTAAAGAATATCCAGCACACTCATTATTTACAACCGATACTTTTTCACCTTCTTTTACTGATAAGAAAGAGGTACTAAGATCATCCTTGCAACGTGTCTGTTCCGCTTCATCTATCAAATATTCATTTTTAATCCATTGCTGATTTCCTAATTTACTATTTTTACAGAGTGTAAAATATTCTTCCTGTTTAATAATTTGCAAGTCGTAATTTGGATATGTAACGGTTCCTATTCTTCCGGTCTTATCGATATAGTCTTTCTGAACAATCATTTCTTCTGTCAGCTCATCAACATATGTAAATGAATATGTACCATTTTCAATAATTAATGCATTTAGTTGACCATCAACTTTGATTTGGTTTCCTCCATCCAATGCAATGATTTTTTTATCTAAATCAATGATTGGATTGTTTGAAGTAACCTGTTCTGCTCGATAATTAACAACCGGCCAATGTCCGACAATAACGATTTTATCGGCTTGATGTTCTTTTTCGTAAAAGGCTTGACCGTATAAAGCGATGGATTCATCCGTTTGCCGCCAATTTTCGATGTTTTCAATACCCGAATGAATAATAATAAATTCATCTGTTTCATAGGCAATTGGAAATGATTCGATCCAGTCAATTTCATCCTGAAAATATTCACGATAATGCCCTGCTACATCTTCAAAACGAGGAAAATCATCAAGTGATTTGCCGAACACAGATAGCATTTCATTTAAGATAGAATTCTTTTGTTTTTTCATATATGAAATGATTTCCTTATTATCATTTAAAACATAACGATGGAGCAAGTCGCAATTTCCCTTGGTAACATAAACATTAGGTTTTTTAGATAACCCCTTTACATACTTCACTACTTCTAAGCTATCTGCTCCTTTTTCGCACAGATCACCATTAATAAAAAGATAATCATCTTCTGTATAATGTAGTTTTTCTAAAAGCTTTTTAAATAGATTTACATTTGCATGTATGTCTGAAATTACTATCATGCGTTTGGTTTGATCTAGTCGTACATATCTTACATCAATCATTTCATCATCTCCAGAATATTAAATCTATTTTTAATAAATAACTCCATCATTAAAACGTACGTTCTTATCATTAATTATAAGAAATAAATGTATTTTCTTCAAAAACTATTTTTATTACAAAAAACTTTAAAAAACTTATAAAAAAAAGAGATAGCTAATAATAAATAGCCATCTCATCCTTGCCATATTGCGGTATTTGATTAAGATTATCGACTCAAAGTTTTTGTATTCTTTTCTACGTTTAAAATCGGATATAGTTCTTCAAGCTTTTGAATATGATAAGTCGAAACAATATCAGTATCATTGGGCTTCATTCCAGGGTTGATCCAGCAGGTGTCTATTCCGGCTAGGTATCCTCCTTTAATGTCTGCACTTAAGGAATCTCCGATGATTAACGTTTTTTCTGCAGAAAAATGTGGAATTCGGGCAAAAACATAATCAAAATATTCCTTCATAGGCTTTTGAAAGCCCGTATCTTCTGAAACAAAGATATCCTTAAATAACGGATATAATCCTGAATCTCGTAAGCGTTTATATTGTGTCTCGGACTCACCATTTGTAACTATATATAAGTCATACTTATTTTGTAAGGCTGCGATCAGGTCAAAAGCTCCATCAATTAACTGGTGCCCTTCTTGTAAGTAGCTGCGATATTTCTCTTCAAGTAAGACTCCATCAACCTCTTGACCGTAATACTCCTTAAATAATATGGAGAAGCGAGTATTCACAACCTCATCACGACTGATTTTTCCTTCTTCAAAAGCTTTCCAAAGACCTTGGTTGATTTTGTTATATTGTGCCTTAATTTCAGAGGTTAAAGGAATTTCTTGTTCATCAAAAAGCAATTGTAATGCCAAATCTT
Source organism: Heyndrickxia sp. NPDC080065 (assembly GCF_050281185.1). Lineage (NCBI taxonomy): Bacteria > Bacillati > Bacillota > Bacilli > Caryophanales > Bacillaceae > Heyndrickxia > Heyndrickxia sp. NPDC080065. The sequence continues at coordinate 280,514 of NZ_JBNNWS010000002.1, forward strand.
CTGCTGCATTAAAATCTAATAAAGTATTATCTATGTCAAATAATAAAGTTTGATAGGTTTTCATATGAATGCCTCCAATATCTGCGCTTGTAATTCTAGTATAACATTCTTTTTAAAGAGTATTTAAGAAAAGCGCAAGCGCCTTGCCCATCGGCGTACGGATGAGTGAAATTTGAAGTGCCAATTTCACCTTCGTAGTCTTCGACTGAGATAAAGGAAACACGGCGAGGGACGAGTCGATGTTAACTTATCGTAGGGAGAAGACGGAGAAATCCGCTAGCCGATAGGCGCTGGAGCTAGACACAACAGACACTTTTCATGTCTAATATCCTTAGTAAAATTTTATACTTTCTTACCTTTAGACAAAAACAGCTCAAGCGTTTGTTGAACAAGGTTCATACAAAAATTTTAGCTCTTCTAATTTTTTCACTATAGAACTCTCAATGTCTTTATTTAAGGGCAATTGCTCTGAAGTAAATGAAGCCAGCTGAGCATGGTCCCCAATCATGACAGAGTGCAAAGCATGCTGAAACATGGAAATATCATTTGCATCATTACCAAATGCAATATACTCTCCCTCATTTACACCAAGCTGTTGTAGACCACTCCATTTATCTACTCCTTTTGGACTTATATCAAGAACTCCTTCATTTCCATGCACATGCACAACTGCATCGATGTGATGAAGCTGTTCTTCTACTGCTTTCATATTCGTTGATGTTAAGATTAAGATTTTCATAATAGATTGCAGTTCATTTATAGAAACATTCTTTGCACGTTTTTGTGGATCAAGATTACGCAAAATAGGATGTTCAGCTGAACCAGTATATGCATAGTTCCAATCACCATCTATTAAATAAGTAATATTATATTTCTCGATTAATTGGATAATGTCGTAAAGAACTACTTGATCAAAGCTTACAGTAGATACTATTTTTCCCTCATCTGCAACCATACAGCCATTTCCGCCAATCATAGGATAATGGTGAAAGCGCTCGTCCAATACAGGCAATAAGTCACGAATAGGTCTTGCTGAAGCAAAAATGACTCCGTGCCCATGTGAAACTAATTCCTCTAATGATAAGAGGATTTTTTCAGAAACTGGCTGTCCTTTAAAGCAAATTGTTCCGTCCAAATCAAATACGAATTTCATTCTATGACACCCCTGTATCTTTTTATTAATCTATCATATCAGTTCATCGTATAATGAAAAGGACATATGTCCAGAGAAAGGAGAGAGCGGATGAAACTTATTCAAGATGAATCTTTACTTAAAAGTCATTTAACAAAGTATCATTTTGAAGAAATGTTTGGATCTACTCAGCATATACCGTTTACATTACAAAAGTATGATCCACGTGAAATCATTCTTCATGAAGGAATAGATCTAACGTTACTTTTATTTTTAGTGGAGGGAAAAGTGAAAGTAACATCAAGCGTAGTAACAGGCAAATCACTCCTACTACGATTTAGCCATCCTTTTTCCATTATTGGTGATATTGAACTGATTCGTGGTGTACCAGTACAATCACAAATCGAAGCTGTTAGTGAATGCTTATTAATTGGATTATCCTTTGAATATATTAAAAATCAGCAAATAAACAATCCTAAGCTGCTACACACACTATTAGATCATTTAAGCTATAAGCTTCAAACTTGTACTACCGCTTCACGTGTGAATTTATTAGCATCAGTTGAAAATCGTTTCGCGAGTTACCTTATGTCTACACTATCATCCAAACACGAAAACCATTTTGGCAAGGAACTAAGGACAGCAAATATTGGAGAAATAGCTAACCTGCTTGGAACTACTCATCGCCATTTAAATCGCGTTCTCTCCTCTCTTTCCGAAAAGAAAATCATTAAAAGAAATAGAGATTCCATACATATATTAAATTGGTCCGCTTTAGAAAATTTATCAAATGATATTCGCTATGAATAACTTTCCTTTTTGAGGATATTCATAAAAACTATTTGCAAAGAAAAAATCCGTTATTCCTAAATATTAGGTATAACGGATTTCTTTCTCCTTGATGATCGAAAAGCTGTGTAAAACCAAATGATGTTGGCAATAATTCCTGCAAAACAAGTGACCATAACTCCTATTAAATCAGGGAAGATGTGTTTAGTTGCTCCCAACACTAAAACCATTGGAATGACGGGAAGATATATTACTATCCCAAATCCACAAAAAACCGCCATAACAAATTTCATTGCATTCACTCCTACCATATATAAAAGTAGGGGGAGGATGTAAAAGAAAAGAATCATACCAACTGCACTCCACATTCCAAACGTATTAAATTTATTGGCATTTGCCCCTAAATCAGAAAGCGGAGAAAGTGAAGTTACGATGATTAAAGAGCAAAAGAGCACAGCAGAAACAATCGTCATCAAAATTACTTTTTTCTTAGATTTCATCAAATTCACTTCTTTCCTAATTGAAAATTTATAGGTTTTTTAAAAGTAAATTGGTTCTACGAAACTAAAATTAATTAGCCTCATTCACAGTATACCAGATACATAGCAAATAAGGATTATAATTCCAGTATTTTTCATTGAATAATCCCCTAAAAGCTACAACCTTCTAGAGGATTATTTGGATTACAGTTTTTTCTTATTTTGATCTTCTTTTAATCGGTTGACAACTGCCTCGATATTCATCTGACCAAGATTCCCTTCTCTATGCTTTCTAATCGCAAGAGATTTATTCTCTACTTCTTGATCACCTATAATCATCATATATGGGACCTTTTGCTTTTCAGCTTCTCGAATTTTTAAGCCCATTTTCTCTACTCGATCATCTACCTCAATTCGTAATCCAGCTGATTCTAAATGCTCCTTCACTTGATAGGCATAGGGTATATGTGCATCCGATATCGGTAAGATTCTTGCTTGTACTGGAGATAGCCACAATGGAAATTCACCTGCAAAATGCTCAATTAAAATGGCCATAAAACGTTCAACAGATCCATATATTGCCCGATGAATCATGATTGGAACATGTGGCTTATTGTCTTCTCCAATATACTGACAATTGAATTTTCCAGGCATTTGGAAGTCCAATTGAACTGTACCACACTGCCAGCTTCTTCCTAATGAATCGAGAATGTGAAAATCTATTTTTGGACCATAAAACGCTCCATCCCCATGATTAATTTGATAAGGCAACTCCTTTTTCTGTAGCACAGACTCTAAAGCTGATTCTGCCTTTTCCCATATTTCTGCTGAACCCATATGATCCTCAGGACGAGTAGAAAGTTCGATTTTATAACTAAAACCAAATTCAGAATAAAACTCATCAATTAAATCAAGCACTTTATCCACTTCAGATTCAATTTGATCTTCTCGAACAAATAAATGGGCATCATCTTGAGTAAAAGCGCGAACTCTTAAAAGTCCATTTAAAGATCCCGATAATTCATGGCGATGTACTAATCCTAGTTCTGCAAATCGGATAGGAAGCTCTCGATAGCTTCTTCGCTTACTGTTAAAAATTAGTACCGCCCCTGGACAATTCATTGGTTTAATAGCATAGTTTTGTTCATCTACATTGGAAAAATACATATTTTCATGATAATGGTCCCAATGTCCAGATTGTTCCCAAAGCTCTTGCTTCATCATAATAGGTGTCTTTATTTCCTGATACCCAGCTTTTTGTTGTTTTTGTTTCCAGTAATTTTCTAATTCATTACGAATAACCATTCCTTTTGGCAAGAAAAATGGCATTCCTGGAGCTTCCTCCATGGACATAAATAATTCCAATTCTTGACCCAATTTGCGATGATTTCTCTTTTCTGCTTCCCTTTCGATTGACATGCTCATTCCTCCTAAATTTTTTTAATAAAAAAACGCACCCATCCCTATATAAGGGACGAGTGCGGTCGTGGTGCCACCCTATTTCCGTAATGCATGATGAAGATACATTACGCTCAATTTAATAACGGTTTTCCCGATTATGGATACTCTGGATTTCCTTTTCCCCATAATAGCTCAAAGGTGGTAAATCATTCTCTTTTCTTCAGGGCTTTCAGCCATTGACCCTGTTCTCTGTTAAGAAAGATTAGAAAGATTCATGTCCTTTTCATCGCATTATTCCTATTTACTTTTTAAAAATAAAAACGCACTCATCCCTATACAAGGGACGAGTGCGGTCGTGGTACCACCCTATTTTCATAATGCACAATAACGATACATTACGCTCAATTTAATAACGGTTTTCCCGATTATGGATACTCTGGATTTCCTTTTCCCCATAATAGCTCAAAGGTGGTAAATCATTCTCTTTTCTTCAGGGCTTTCAGCCATTGACCCTGTTCTCTGTTAAGAAAGATTAGAAAGATTCATGTCCTTTTCATCGCTTGATTCTATTTACTTTTAAAATAAAAAACGCACTCATCCCTAGACAAGGGACGAGTGCGGTCGTGGTGCCACCCTATTTTCATAATGCATATTGATAACACATTATGCTCATATACGATAACGGTCTCCCGATTATGGATACTCTTAGATTTCCTTTTCCCCATAATAGCTCAAAGGTGGTAAGTCATTCTCTATTCTTCAGGGCTTCCAGCCATTGACCCTGTTCTCTAATAAGAATATCAAGAAAGCTCATGTCCTTTTCAAAGCTTTTATAAAAATACATTTTAGTAAATATTTGTTTTTAGAATTATAGGATAGAAATTTTTAAAAGTCAATAGGCAAATGGGACAAGGGGTCGGGTTTACTGTCCCAGTTACAGAAGTGGGGAGATTAAGCGCATTAAGGATTCTAAAATCCGCTTCCGAATGCTGCGTTTTTGAAAGTCTTCCCAACGAACTTCTGTAGATACTCTAAAATCTTGTTCGAAATCACGTTTGATACCTACAACTGCTGTAGATTCGTATAGTATGGCAATAAGCTCGTAATTAAGCTCAAAGCTGCGAATATCCATATTTGCAGTTCCGATTGTTGCGATTTCATCATCAATCAGTACAATCTTTGCATGCATGAAACCATCTTTGTAGCGGTAAATGGAGACACCCGCCTCTAGCAGTGGGGCAAAGTAAGATTGGGAGGCTTGATCACTAATCAAACTATCGCTTTTACCTGGATAGAGAATACGAACGTCAATTCCAGCGATTGCACTTAACCGCAATAATGTTAATGTTTCTTGGTCTGGAATAAAATATGGTGTAGCAATCCAAATTGATTTTTTTGCCGATCCCATCGCCGCTAATAAAGCATTACGTATGCTTGTATCATGTGAACTCGGTCCGCTTGCAACAATTTGAACAGCGCCTTCAGCATCTGGAACACCATCATTAGGAAAATATTGTTTTGTTAAATATGGTTCCCAGGAATAAGAGTTTAAACCACTAGAAGCATAAACCCAATCTTCAAGAAAAATTGCTTGTAGTTTATACAGTGCCTTCCCTTCGATTTTTAAATGACTATCTCGCCAAACAGGAAATTTTTTAGATCGGCCAAGGTATTCATCACCAACATTAAGTCCTCCAGTAAAACCAATTTTCCCATCCACAATGACAATTTTACGATGATTACGATAATTTACTGTTTCGAGCAGCCAAGGTGAAAGAATGGAATCGAACTCAATGACCTCGATGCCTGCTTCTTTCATCGGTTTTAGGAAACGTTTTCGCAAAGAATAGCTCCCAAGGCCATCATATAAAAATCGCACGATAACACCTGTTTGTGCTTTTTTAATTAATATATTTCGAAGCTTTTCCCCTATTTCATCAGATCGATAAATATAGTACTGAATATGAATATGATGCTGAGCATTTTCGATGGCTTTTATTATTTCTGCAAATGTTTCTTCTCCATTGGTCAGTAGCTTAGTTGTCGTCTCGTTTGCGGCAGGGCCGCCACCAAATTTTTGTACAACTTTCATAAGTTGGACCGATTTCTCATTCTGTACAGAAGGGATTACTGAATTGATTCGTGTTGCTCCTAATATTTCACGAAATATTTTTCTTCGTTCTTCTACACGATGCAAATGTTTTTTTCGTCTCCAACGACTTCGACCAAATAAAAAGTATAATAATACGCCGACTATTGGGAGCAAGGCCAATACTAAAAACCATGCAAGTGTACTTTGTGGCGAGCGATTTTCTATAAAAATAACGAAAGCAATTGCAATAATGGTGATAGACCATAATACGCCCAGAAGAGTATATAACGATATGAAGGATTTATTTAGGAGAGAAATAATAATCGTCATAACTGTAAAAACAAATAACAATTGAATGATCCGATTTTTCATATGAATGAAATTCACCTATGCTTTCTTATATTTGTAATATTGCCATCTTGAGGGAATTGACAGAAATACTCTATTTATAGATATTACATAACAATTATATGTAAATAAATTTATTTACATATAATTTTATCTATAAAAAAGTTGATTTTCAAAGCGTTATTTCTTCCCTTACAAAGACAGGCAAATAGATAGCATGGATTTAATCAAGGATGCGATTTCCATTATTGGATGTTTACTTTTATATGGAATTGGAGAATAAAAAAACAAAATATATTTGTTTTACACTATTACCAAGTGATAGCATCAAAAAGTTAAAGTTAGGGGTCTGTCGAAATCCCTAACTTTAGATTAAATGTCTTGTGTCACAATCATTCACTTTCATTAAAAGAATACTCTCTAATCACCTCACAAATCTGCACATGGTAATTGCTGTACCATGTATCTTTTCCTCTTTGTTGTGCTGCTTTATGCTTCGAATTTTCTTTCCACTTTTGAATCGCTTCTAGGGATTCCCAATAGGAAACTGTAATACCGTGACCTTCAGAATCTCTTGAGCTCTCAACATTAATAAATCCAGGTTGCAATTTTGCTAACTCTTCCATTCTGTCTGCCATTCTTGTATACCCTTCTAGATCTTGTTCACTTCTTTTAGAAATAAAAATTACTGCATAATATTTATTCATTATGTAACCTCCTTGAAAAATTGTTTCTATTGATTGTCGGCATTCAACACTTCGACTATAATCGAAATATGGATGTAGAAAGGGTGGTAAAAATGAGTATTAATCCAAATATTGCAGAAGTTGTTTCCCTCCTTGGAGAAACATCACGCGCATCGATCTTAACAAGTTTAATGGACGGACGTTTTCATACAGCTAGTGAATTAGCTTTTATGGCTGGGATAACACCTCAAACAGCCAGCTTTCACCTTTCTAAATTGGTGGAAGGACATCTGGTTAATGTTGAAAAACATGGACGCCATCGGTATTATCAGTTAGCCAATGAAGAAGTTGCACGTATTTTGGAATCGTTACTTACAATTTCTCCACCTCCAGAAGTGCGCTCATTCAAACAATCCAGCCAAGTAAAGTTAATTCGAGAAGCAAGAACCTGTTACGACCATTTAGCAGGCAAATTGGGAGTTAACTTAACCGAATCAATGGTGGACGCTGGTTATTTGAAAAAAGAAGAGAAAGAATTTGAAGTTACACCGAAAGGAGAACAGTTCTTTACTGATTTCGGTATTAACTTAGATGAATTAAAAAGAAAACGCCGTTCATTCTCTCATGCATGTTTAGACTGGAGTGAGCGTCATCATCATCTTGCTGGTGCACTAGGTCACGAGCTTCTTTCACACTTGTTTGATTTAGGCTGGATTGTTCGTGTTCCATCTATTCGTGCAGTAAAAGTCACTGATAAAGGGAAAGTAGGATTTAAACAAGTTTTTTATTTACATGTCTAATTTGAGAAAACCACCATCTTAGTACACAGATTAAAATCATTTAAGAGGTGGTTTTTCCATATAGCTACCAAACTATAAAGTTCTTTTAACTACATTACTTTTCTGCTGGAAGTTACTATTTACAAGATAAATACCGATAATTATAAATAAGCCGCCAGCTATGAGCGAAGGATATAACGGTTCTCCTAATAGTAACCATCCAGACAATACACCGAAGAAAGGTGCCAAAAATAAAAATGCACTCGTCTTACCTGGATCACCCTTTTGTAAAAGATAATACCATACAGCAAATTGAACAATAGAAGACATTATACTTAGCCAAAATAGAATGAATAATGACTTTCCATTCAAACTGAAAACTGGATTTTCAAGAATAAAGCTCCCAAGTAAAAGTATTAAACCACCAAAAAGCATCTGATACGCTGATAGAACCCATGTATCAAAAAACGCTCCCCATTTTTTCGCTAATAACGTGGAAATCGCCCAAAAAACTGCAGAAAGAATTCCGAAAAGAATGCCGATCTTAAATTCAATTTGCGCCCCCATTGTGATACCTACCCCTACTAGTCCTAAAAGAACACCAATCCATTGATAAAGTTTATAGTGTGCTTGTGAAAAGATCGTACCAAATACAACCACCAGTAACGGGTTAGTGAATGTAAGAATTGAAGATTCACTAGCTGAAATTGTTCGAAGACTTAAAAAAATACATCCCATAACACCTGCTGTTTGGAAAGCACCAATGATCAGCATTTTTATCCAGTTTCCTTTGGACTTTGGGTGCGGTCTTTTTAAAGCGATCACGATTACTCCCATTATGATTCCGGCAATTGTAAAACGTAGTCCTGCTAATAGCAGAGGAGATGAATAAGGTAATCCAATCTTAACTACGGCAAAAGAAGAGCCCATTAAAAATGTTGTTAAAAGCAGCAGCAATGTAAATTTAAATTTATTCATTTTTTATCTCCCTTAAAATAATAATCCAAACTATGGCTATTATAACTGCTGAATAATTCAACATTTATCGAAATATGGAATGTAAAGAGAGATATTTTGGATTCTGATCAAAACTTGAGTCTCAGCACCTTTTCACTTTCTACCTGTATAAGTCTTTAGTAACCTACCTGGACTAACAAAAGTAATATTCTCTACTTTTCCTCTTATGTTATGAAACAAGTTTCTTCTTATTGGCAAAACTAATAGGAGAAAGCAACTCGTACATAGTGAAGGGAAGAGAGTATGCGCACTCTAGCATGGTTTATCACGAAAGCTTATAAATATATTATTGTTACTTGGGTTGTGCTTGTAGTAGTAATTGCCTTTTTCGCTGTCCGTCTTCCATCGATGCTTAAAGGCGATGGGTTTCGAATGAATGGTGAATATGCAGCAGTAACGGAAATCGCTGCAAATACATTTAACATGCCTATAGAAACGATGTTTCTTGTTTTCGAACAAGTGAAGGATGAAAAAATAGAGGAGATCCTTAATAAGATTGAAAAAATGGGCGTTACATCCCAGATTACTTCTCCATTGGAGGATTCTTCGTTATATAAAAAACATCTATCTTATGCATTGCTTCAATTTAATGATGAAGATGCAGATATGTCGAACATTGTAACAAATATACGTGATGCTATCGGAGATGAAAAGGGAATTGTTTTAACTGGTGCACCTGCGATTTCAAAGGATATTAATACAGCAAGTCAACGGGATCTTATGATTGCAGAAGCGATTGGTCTTCCAATTGCTATTATTGTCCTCTTATTTTCATTTGGAACTGTCATTGCTGCATTTATCCCGCTAATGATCGGTTTAAGTACGATCATTGTGTCGTTTGGGATATTAACAATTTTAGGGGATCATGTGGACCTTTCTATTTTTATCCTTAATATTATTCCGATGCTCGGTCTTGCATTAAGCATTGATTTTGCTTTGTTGTTTATTAGTCGCTATCGTGAAGAACGAAAAAGGTCAACATCACTTGAAGCTGTCTCAACAACAATTGGAACAGCAGGACGGTCGGTTATCTTTTCTGCCTTTTGTGTGTTTATTGGACTTGGAGCGATGCTGTTCATTGAAGTAGATATTTTCCAAAATATTGCGATTGGTGGAATGATTGTAGTGGCGATGGCGGTGATTAGTTCCATAACGTTACTGCCTTCTATTTTAATCGTATTAGGTGATCGAATTGATAAATGGCAAGTATTAAAAATAAAACAAAATGACACGAATCATTGGCGTTTGTTCGCAAATGGCGTAATCAAGCGACCAATCACGATTACTGTAATAGCGCTCATTTTATTAGGAATTGCCCTTATCCCAGCTCGAAACATGAAGTTAACCATCCCACAAATCGATTCATTGCCCATTTCATATGATTCTCGCCAAGCATATGAATTACTTGAGGATGAATTTGGACTTGGAGAAAAATCCTCTGTTTATGTCGTTGCGACACGTGAGAAGGGCTGGCAAGATTTAGATGGCTTAAAGCAAATAAAGAAATTAGAAGAGAATTTTTTAAAAGATCCACTTGTAGACAAAGTGACAACCATCTTTTCACTAAGTGGAATAAACTCGCCAATGGAATGGGAACAAGCATGGACAGCTCAAGAGAGGAAAGCAGCTCTTAAACCCTTATGGAACTCATTTGTAAAAGATGATCAGCTATTTATCCCGGTAACGCTAAAAGCTTCAGCTGCTTCAAACGAAGCCCAAGATTGGGTTCGTCATTTATCAGAGAAGGGAAACTCATTTGACCTTATTGTCGGAGGTCAGCCAAAATTTAATCAGGAAATATTCGATGAGATCGCTAATAAAATTTGGCTCGTTCTCACTGTCATTATTGTTTCAACCTTTTTCATTTTGATGATTGCTTTCCGGTCGATATTGATTCCCATTAAAGCAATATTGATGAACATCGTAGGATTATCTGCGACGTTTGGGATTCTCGTCTACATTTTCCAATACGGCCATTTTGGCTTGTCGCCAGGTACGATTGCGCTTATTATTCCTGTCATCATCTTTAGTCTTGTGTTTGGCTTAAGTATGGACTATGAGGTGTTCCTTATTTCGAGGATGCAAGAAGAGTATGCAACCTCATTAGATAATGATCGTGCCACGGTGGAAGGACTAGCGACGACGAGCAAAATTATTACATCCGCAGCACTCATTATGATTGTTATAACAGGTGCCTTTGCCTTTACAGATGTTATGCCCGTAAAACAGATCGGTGTCGGGATTGCTATCGCTGTCGCCATCGATGCGACCATTATTCGTCTTTTACTCGTCCCAAGCTTAATGAAGCTATTTGGAAAGTGGAATTGGTGGCTTCCTTTTAGAAAAGGACCATATAAAGCAGGAGGGTGGCATTAAAATAACTTTTATAAGGCTCAATTTGTGAACTTTTTGCTTTCGAATCGATATCTTAACCAAACTAGCTTGTACCTATATAGATTTTAAAATTTTTCACGAAAAGATGCCCAAGAATCCTAGAATGCAATTACCCCTACTTTCGAAAGTAGGGGTATCTTTTGTTCTTCAGTTTCATTTATTTTACATTTATAATTCCATTTTTACTTAAGAGCTCTACTTTATTTGCTCCATCACCAATGCTGCCTTCTTTTGATTTCTCAGTATTATTTTTTCTATTAAAATGATCCAAAGCAACAGTAATATCTGATGAATCACTATTAGCAGTAAGTGTCAATGAAGTGGGAGCTTCTTTATAAGTGACAGTGATATCTCCTGATTTTGTTTCGATAAATAATGATTCTCCTTCTTTTGTATCTTTGATTGATACTTCCCCATCTGTTGAAGTGATTTTCATCTTAGGACTTATCACACTTTTCATATAAATATCACCTGCAGTGGAATCTACAGTTAATTCCTTTAACGAACTATGATTTAATTGTACTTCCCCATCTTTTGATGTAAACTTCCCCTTGTCAGCTGATAGTCCTTCAATTTTTTCACTACCAGCTTCGTTTAAAATGACAATGTTTTTGGTCGTTACATCCTTCATTTTTATATCGCCATCACTATTATTTAAAGTAATAGTATCTACTCCATTCTGCGGAATGGAAATCAATATCGTCCCCTTCTTTCCGAAGCTGAATCCTTGACGCCCTCCTTTTTTGTCTTGCTGTTTAACTATTATTTTATTTCCATCATTTTCAATTGTTACAGGATCTTTCTCTTTGTCTAGCTGTTTTCCTTCAGCAGCAATAGTTATTTTTTTGGATTCAGTATGTTTAAACTCAACATCCCAAGATTCATTATTTATTTCTATTTCATTAATACGATCTACTGCGAAGGATTTTTTTATTTCAACATTCTTTTTCCCCACATCTTTAATGCTGCAAGCTGATCCACCAATTGCAATAAGTACAATAGTAATAGCGGCTAACGTTTTTTTCATTTTATATTCCTCATTTCATTTTAAGCTTCTTTAACATCCATTAGTTTGCATCCAATTTATCGATTTTCCGGAAAGAAAGATACCCAATGATAAGACCTAATAGACAGAATCCTATTGGTACCCCGATGAATTGAAACAAACTAGTTTGACTACCTCCATTAGAAACAGTTGCGTTAATTAAAAATCCAATTAATACTGCTGAAGTAATGGTTGCAGCATTCGATTTTTTCCTCATCCCAAAATATAAAGGAATCAGACTGATTCCAGCCATCATAAATGCAGTAATGAGGATAGTTGGAAGTGTAGAAATGATTTCGCTAATACTAACAGGCTTTTCAAAAAATCCTATAATTGGATTTAAAAAGTAGACTAATATATTGATAATACTAGTAGCAATAATTATGCTAATAAAACAAAATATAAAGACAATGGATAATTTAGCTAGAATTAATTTTTTCCGTTGCAATGGATATGTAAACAATAATTGAATCGAATTACTCCTGTATTCATCAATGACTAAACGTGATAAAATAACCGCTGAAAAAATGATGAATACAATTCTAATAAAAATATTTGTTAATGACATGTATTCAAAATAATCCGGAAACATTGGATCGTTCTGACGTTCAGAACCCCATCCCATAAGACCAACAGCCGCAAAGATAGATATAATACAAATGGTTAATCCTTTAAAATAACTAGATAAGCGGTTTTTCTTCCATTCTAGTTTCATCAGTTTAAGCATGTTGCTCACCTCCATTAATAAGATTTAAGAAGTACTCTTCCAAATTGTGTTGCTTTTTTTCCATTCCGTTTACGATGACTTCATTCATAATTAATTCTTTATTGATTTGAGAATGAGAGGCATCTTGGTCAAAAATCCGAATCATATGATGATCTACTTTTTCATACTTTTTGATTCCTAAATGATCTTCTAATACACGTAAAGCTTTATTCAAATTGTCTACTTTAATTTCAAGATACTCGACATTTTCCTTTCTGATTTCTTCCATTTTCACTTCTTTTAATAATTTCCCTTTATGAATAATGCCGATGGTATCTGCTATCGATTCAATCTCTGAAACAATATGACTAGAAATTAATATCGTAATTCCATATTCCTCTTTTAAAAGCAGCAGAAGCTCCCGAATGTCTTTAATACCAATTGGATCAAGTCCATTGATAGGTTCATCAAGAATAAGAATTTCTGGTTTTGTAACAATCGCTCGTGCAATCCCTAATCTCTGCTTCATCCCTAATGAAAATTCAGGAATTTTTTTATGCTCCACACCGGTAAGACCGACAATTTTCAAAGCTTCATTGATTGCACTTTTATCATGAAAATCATAGTATTCACAATGCAGCTCTAAATTTTCCTTTGCTGTCAGTCGGTCATAAAACACCGGGTATTCAATGATGCTGCCTATTTTCTTTAAATATTGATAGGATGTTGTTAAAACAGGTTTATTCAAAACGGTGATTTCACCGGAAGAGGGTTTTACTAAATTTAAAATCATTTTCATAATGGTTGTTTTTCCAGCACCATTCGGGCCTAAAAAGCCATAAATTTCTCCTTTGTTAATATTCATATTTACATTAGAAACGGTTTCAGTTCCCTTAAATGTTTTACATAAATGATTGATTTGAATGACTGTTTCCATTCTTATTTCCTCCTGCTTCCCTCAATGAGTTAAAATAAGCTTATTGATTCATTACATTAAGCTTATTAAATGAAAGTAAAATCAAAGTAAACTCTATGGAAAATGCATGTAATATTTTCATAGGGAATAATAAATAAGCTTGGATTGGGTGAAATGAGGGATAATTAAAATGGAATCTGCAAAAATATTAGTAGTAGATGATGAAATCGGTATATTAAAATTATTAGAAATTACACTTAGAAAAGAACATTTCATCAATATAGACACAGAATCAACTGGAAAAGGTGCGCTGCAGCGGATCAAAGAGAATACATATGATATTATTTTGCTTGATATTATGCTCCCAGATATAAGTGGATTTGAATTATGTACAGAAATAAGAAAAAATACGAATACACCCATTATATTTGTTAGTGCGCGTTCTACAGACTTCGATAAATTAACAGGGTTAGGAATAGGTGGAGATGATTATATTACAAAGCCTTTTAATCCTTTAGAAGTAATTGCTAGAATTAAAGTGATCCTTCGTCGTCAAAAAATGTATGAAAATTCACAACAACAGAACACTTTGTATGATTATGGCTACTTCACTTTTAATCTTGAATCTGCAACTTTAATAGTTAAAAATCAATACATCGAATGCACGGCGAAAGAACTAGAGTTACTTCATTTCTTTTGTAAAAATCCGAATCGTATTTTCACGACTGCGCAGCTTTATGAATTTGTATGGGGAAATGATGTTTTTGGGGAAGAAAAAACCGTTACGATCCATATATCCAAGCTGCGAAAAAAACTTGGTGATGATACTCGGAAACCAAAAATTATTGTAAATTTACGAGGAATTGGCTATAAATTTATTCCTCCAAATGAGGCGTTTCCATGCGAATAAAAACAAGATTTACGCTCCATTTAGCATTAGGACTTGTCCTTTGGATGCTTGGAACTGGGCTCAGCATTATTTTAATTCTCCAAGGCCTTCTTCCCTTATTCCATGTTCTTATTGGTACAAATACTGAAGGTGTATTGGTAGGATGGATTTTTGCTGCTAGCGCCCTTATTTGTATTGGCTTATTTGGCTGGTATTTTGGCGGTCCAATTGGGTTCATAATGGTTTGGATTCATCAGCTCTCTCATGGCACCTACAATCAACCTGTAAATATGAAAAAAGTTAATAACCGAAAAGGAAAGCTTCGGATGCGCTACCGTCTGTATAAGGAGGTGCTCCAACACCTCCAATCATTAGCCGAGCAATTACAAGCGAATGAAATCGAGCGAAAAAAAATTGAACAAGCGAAGCAAGAGTGGATTGCGGGGATTTCACATGATTTAAAAACACCTTTGACTTATATCACAGGCTATTCAGCACTATTATTAAATGAACAGTATGAATGGTCAAAAGAAGAGGCTCATTCCTTCATCAAAGAAATTAACGATAAAGGGAACCATATGGAAGACTTAATACAAGATTTAAGTCTTGTGTTACAGTTAAATCACGCTGACGGAATATTCCCTTTAAATAAGTCGAATCAAGACTTAGTAGAATTTACAAAAAGGGTTGTTGCAGACATTAGTAATAATCCACAAGCAAGGAACTATAAACTGCACTTTAAAACGGATATGCCTGTCATTAATGTTGAATTTGATCATAAATTCATGCAGCGTGTTTTACAAAACATTCTAATGAATTCAATTCTTCACAATCCTGAACCAATCGATATCTATACACAGATTTCTGATAATGATGAGAAAGTAATGATCCGCATTATGGATAATGGTGTTGGCATGCCCTCTCATATAGTCGACAATCTATTTCAACAATATTACCGAGGGACAACAACTGATATATCCTCTGATGGCACTGGACTTGGAATGGCAATTGTCTATAATCTTGTCCGTGCACACGATGGTACAATCTCTGTTGAGAGCGAACCTTCTAAAGGGACATCATTCGAAATTATCTTACCGAAAAAAGAACGTCATCGATGAAAAAGTACTTCCAACAATATTTTAGTACCAACTGATGGTGAATCATATTCATTTTAAAGCTCATGAAAATAAATAGCTCTTTTCTGAAACATTGTTGCTTTCTGCAACAAAGTAAAAATCGGCAGTAGGATTTTTACGGTTATTTACTACTTTCATAATGAGTATGGGATGATGAAAAGAGCACGAAGCCTATTTATTTAAGGATTAGAGCTATTTACGAAAAGCAACAATCTATGCGAAAACAGCCAAATAAATTACATAAACAAGAAAACAAGAGGTTCTACGTGGCCTCTTGTTTCTATTTCTCTTCTATTTAGTTGATTTCCTGTAAGCCTATATTAAATTTTTGTTCCAAAACAAGCTGACTCATCGTTCAAAGACTTTGTCAATTTCCCTCTTAAACTTTCTAACCATTGAGGCTCATTATCCCATTTCTGTTCTATTGACTTTAATATACGAACATATCCATATAAATTGGCAAAACGTTTACATGCTGGTATTAAAGACATCATTTCATCTGAAATTTCATACTCAGTACGATAGCCATCCATAAAGCAGGAACTTTTTTGCTTAAACATTTCGGGTGGAATACAATCCCGCAAGCTATCTAGAGCTTGCACAATATCCATCACATACCAATGATACATAGCATCATCGAAATCAATAGCATAACAAGCTTTAGATACTTCATCATAAAATACATTGTCATATTCAAAATCATAATGAATCAAACCGAAATTGCTCTTGGTAATAGGAACTGAGTCAAAATAATCTTGTAATAACTGCATTTCCTTTAATGCCAATTCTTCATCTTCAAAATCGAGTAAACTATGATGAATCCAATTTAACACATCACGATATGACCATCGTTTATGTGTCGTAGGTTTATACTGGCTGGATAACTGATGAAGCTTCCCTAATGCTTTTCCATGACTAAAAACGATACGATCACTTAAATCAGTCTCGCTTATTTGTACTCCTGGCACCCGTTTAAATACGGCTGCAAAGTATGCGCCCCAAGGAGTTTGTGCTTCAACAAGCTCCCCTCCCTTTTTTGACAAAACCGTTTCTAAAACTCCATACTGCTCTGAACGTAAATACGAAATAAAATCAAGTTCTGCTAAAATCTGATCTCTGCACTTCTCCGATGTAGGGGAAAATCTTAATAATTGTGTCTTCCCTTGGAACTGAAATGGGTAAATAGCATTTGAGGATATTCGATAATACTTGAACATATCCATTGACCCTTTATCAAATTCCCAATTTTTCAATAGCATTTCTGCCAGATCCACATTGTCAAAAAGATATTTTAATTTTAACAACTGCTTTCAACTCCTCATTATTCTTTTTATTACATTTTTCGAAGAATAACTGGAATTAAATATAAGTGAAAGCATTTTTTCGAAAATAAAAAAGCCAACAGGGAACTAGCATAACCCTGTGGCTTATAACGTTCATATTATGAAAAGCTAATGCTCTCAATTGCCATACCCTTTTCGTAAATCAGGCTAATCCGAATGAGTGAGTGGCAATACATTTAAGTCCCAAGGTTATCTTCATTAAATTAGTCATTGCGCTATCTCACTCCCTTCCTGAATGTTACGAAAATTATATCAATAGTATTGATTTAAGTCAATCTATGTTTTTTTCTGTTTTACAATAAATAATGCTAAACCACTTAAGATGAGAAAAATCCCTACTCCTTGCTTCAGAGAAATCATTTCGTCCAAAATAAAATAAGCAAGAATACAAGTTCCAATTACCTCTCCTAATATACTCATAGATATTACTGTGGTACTCATCCATTTTAATAGCCAATTAAAAATCGTTTGTCCAAATATGGTTGCTATTAATGCTAATCCAAGAAAGGACCACCATGTTTTTGAGGAATAATCGATAAAGGTTACTCGCTGACTAAAGGCAAAAAAACTTAAAAATAATGCACTGCTCGCATAACCAATAATTGAATATGGTACTAGTGATAGCGTTTTGCGAACATACTGACCAACGAGGAAGTAAGCTGTAATAAGTCCTGCCGCTATAAATGCTAAAATATCACCTATTACCGCCTTCCCACTGATCTGAAAGTCTTGCCAACCAATGACAACGCTACCTAATATAGCTATGATACATCCTAATATCGCACCTTTACCAATACGTTCTTTAAATAAAATATAACCACCCACTATCGAAAATAGTGGTTGTAAAGTGACAATTACTGTCGAACTGGCAACAGAAGTATAATTCAAAGATTCAAACCACAATGCATAATGAGCTGCTAAAAATACTCCTGATAATAGTCCAAGCCCCCATTGTTTCCTAGACAACGAATGTAATTCTTGCAAGTTTTTTTTACTTCCTAATAAAAGTGGCAAAAGGATTACTGCTGCAAAAAACATCCGATAGAATGCTGTAATTACTGCAGGTGATTCTGCCAATTTCACAAAGATTGCCGAAGTAGATAAAGCAAATACACCAAAAAATAAAGCCGCGTAAGAAAAAAGCGGTGATTTCAATCCTACACCCCCAAATCATTTGTTTACAATAATAAAAAGAATCCAATATAATTTACAAGTATAAAATTTTAATACAATTAAATAAAGTAAAATTATCCCTGTTTAGAATGTCAGCACAAAAAGGATTAAACATACATTATTATGGAAAGGAGCTTTACTATGATCAATCATCGCCTTGGTCAAACGGTATTAAGCTATCGTAAGAAAAACGGGATGACCATTCGTGAGTTCGCCGATTATTCTGGAATCAGTACTTCGCTCATTAGCCAAATTGAACGTGGACAAGCAAATCCTTCATTAAGTGTATTACAACTGATTGCGCAAGCATTAAACGTTCCGCTCTTTACACTCTTTATCAATGATATTGATACGGATTCACTCATTTCAAGAAAAAAAGACCGCAAGAAAGTGTATCGTGAAAATAGTGACCATATTGTCTATGATGTGTTAACGCCAGATTTCATGAAAGCACATATTGAACTTCTAATGATGGATTTAAATCCACATGCAATCACTACCGCAAGCCATTACTCACACGATGACCAAGAAGAAATTGCTGTCGTCATGAAAGGGCAGGCATATGTTGAACTGGAAGGCACTGAGTATTTTTTAGATGAAGGGGATGTCGTAAGAATTCCTCCAAATGTAAAACACAGATTTTTGAACAAAAGTGATGAATCGAATCATATACTATTCGTACTAACTCCTTCGCTAGTTTAACAAGCTGATTTCTCATGTAAAACTGGAAAAAACAGAGTGACTTCAAGTAAAAAAAGAACCGCCCAAAGTCGATCATTCATCCACTTTTGGGCGACCCTTTATTGTTCATTCATAAATGGCTCTCTTTCCCTAACACGTTTATCTTCTTACCTACCAACTGCTTGAGATTATCAATATTGACCAAAATGGTGCCAATAATAATGATGATTCCTCCTATCACCGACAAAAAAGATATACGCTCATGATATAACACCGCTCCCAGACAAAGGGCAATCAACGGTGAAATATAAAGCCAAGTAGATGGAAACACCGGATTAGTTCTGGCTACAAGCCAATAGAAAATTGTGTGTGCCACCATGGATCCAGCGATGATTAAATATAAGAGCGATAAGATTGAATTTGTTGTCAGTATGGAATTTATATGAACGTTTTCTGTAAATAAAGATAAAACAAGAAGCATAGCACCTCCATATAACATTTGAGCTGCATTCAAAGCAATAGGAGATGTATCTTGAAATCGTTGTATGACTCGACTGGAGTAAACAGCGCCAGCAGAATAAAAGATTTCACCTACCAAGACAGCCAGACATCCAATCATCCAGAAACCGCTAAATGATGTGTTCATCATACCCGGCAAAAGCAGTAGGATGACACCTGCAAAACCTACTAGACAGCCTGCTAAAGAACGAATGGGCAGTTTTTGACGAGAAATACCAGTCTGAAGCAATAGAATCATAAGTGGTCCAGTTGCCGATAGAACTGCCGCTATGCCAGAGCTCAAATATTGTTCAGCCCAATATAATGTGGCAAATGTCCCGAAGGTTAATCCTAACCCGGTCAAGAGCATTTCCTTCCGAAGTAAAAGCGAAAACTTTGCTTTTCTTTTCCACACCATCCATAAAAAAAGGATGCAGCCTGCCACTAAAAAACGAATTCCTGCAGAGAAAAAAGGCGGTGCCCCAGCATCTACCCCCACTTTTATTGACAAAAAAGTTGTTCCAAATATAAGACACATGACAACATAATTGAATAAAACCATTTCTAGACCTCCTTATCGTTATTTTGATAGGAGTAGAACAGTACCCTTTCTATTCCTTCTCATTATCATCATAAGCGATACAGAACAGAACAGTTTTAAATTAACAGAACAGATTTCGAATTCATCATGTATAATGGCATGAAAGGAGGGTCTTTATGAAGAAAAAAGTTCTCTCAAATGTTCATTCAGATAAGCTTTATGAACAAGTCTATGACTATCTTTTAGAAAGAATTAGACGTGGAGAATGGAAAGCACACGCAAAGCTTCCTTCCATTCGAACGTTAGCTGCGGAATTCGATGTACATCGGTTAACAGTCTTTAAAGCTTATCAGCAATTGAAACTCAACAAAAAAGTATATGTAAAGGATAAATCCGGATACTATGTGATGCCTGACAGAATGCTGCTAATCGATTCTCAACATAATCCAATTGTTTCTGCCTGTGTGCATGAAAGCAGCCTCTCCGAAATACATCAAGTCCAGGCGGATTATCAATTTTCCAAAGCCGTGCTTGATCCAAATCTTTTGCCAAATCATTACTTTTCGGAATATGTTAAGAAAGTATTTGATCTATATCCAAAGGTACTAGGTACGTATTCCACCATCCAGGGAGACCTGGAGCTGCGGGAAGCACTTAGCCGCTATTTTACAGATCAGTATCATTTCTACCTGTCTTCAAATGAATTATTGATCACATCTGGCTCACAGGAGGCCATCGATTTGATTGCCAGAGTTCTAATCAAGCCGAGAGATGCAGTTTTGCTTGAGCGGCCAACCTACAGTCCGGCTATCGATGTTTTTAGAAGACAAGGTGCCAACATCATCCCAATTGAGATTCATCCATACGGTTATCAATTGGATCAAGTAGAAGCTCTCATGAAAAAGCACAAACCACGCCTTTTTTATCTCAATCCTACCTTTCACAATCCAACAGGCTATACAGTTCCAGCCGAGCAACGAAAGAGATTGGTAGAGATGGCACATAAGTATCAGTGCCTGTTGGTAGAGGATGATTCTTGCCCAGATATTTATTTTGATGAAAAACCTCCCCTGCCGTTTTTTGCCTACGATACATCAAGTTGTGTGATCTATATACGCAGCTTTAGTAAATACATTGCTCCTGGTTTAAGCATTGCCGCAGTTGCATGTCGACCATCTATCATGAAATATGTATTAAAAGCTAAATCATTATCTGACAGTGGGACACCCTTGTTAAATCAGAAAATCTTTTTGCATTATTTCTTTTCAGAACGGCTGCAGCAGCATTTAGAGAAGCTGCGAATCGCTCTAGAAATTCGCAAGAACATTATGGAGGAAGAATTATCTGTTAGCGGCTGGGAATGGTCATCTCCAAAGGGAGGTTTTAATTTATGGATCAAGCTTCCAGAGTCGATCTCCATGGAAAGGCTTCTTGAAAAAAGCATAGAGCAATCCATTTCCTTTGTACCCGGTTCTATCTTCGATCCGCTTAAGGAATACAAATCATGGATCCGTATGAGCTATTCCTATTTGAACGAACACCAATTACGTGACGGTTCGAAACAATTTGTTCGTCTATTCCGATTGTTGTCTCCACCTGAAAAAATATAGGTTACAAGACATGAATAGGAAGATGAAAACATATCAAATTACATAAGGGGCTATCCAATAATTCGATTTATTAACTTTTGGATGCCCCTTTCCATATTCAGAAATGCTGATATATCAACTTCCCGTTTTTTTATTATTAAGGAATTTTCCTGTCCACTAATCTTAACTACATCAAAGTCTGGTCTTTGAAGAGTAAGTTCTGCTCTATGCCGGTTTTACAATCAGAACCAGCAATCGGCTCTACTGATAAAATGGTTGCTAAATAATCTAGTATCTTCACAAAATAACAAACATCTAAACATTACATTTCATTTGAGCAGATTCCAGCCCAGACAAAGTTTTTCGGTCTAAACAATAGCTGATATAGGTCAGCAATGAGGCAACGACCGCAGCAATCCCCCCAAACCAGGAAACATCAATAAGCTCCATATTCGTCGTAACAAATCCCCCAAGACCTGATCCAAGCGCTATTCCAACATTTACAGATACAGGAGTCAATGATGAAGCTAAATCCTTTGCTGAAGGAAAGTGTTTATCTGCTAAATCTATAAAATACAATTGCATAGTAGAGTTCATCGTATAAACGATTAGGGCAATGAAGGATATGTTAATTAGTCCCCAAACTGTCGAGCTAGAGGAAACATAAAATAACCCGAGAATGGCAGCTTGAATAAGAAAGACATAACGAAGCTTTCCAATTCCATTGCGGGTTGCAAATTTCCCGCCAATTAACGTGCTGAAGATAGATACGACTCCGTAAAGTAAAAATACAAGGCTAATAGATCGTTCCGGGACAGACAGCACGTCAAGGAGTAGAGGGGTTAAATACGTATATAAGGTATATGTCGCTCCAATGCTTAAAGCAGGAATAAAGAATGCTATTACAATACGCGAATTAGTTAATAATCCGATTTGTTTTTTTAAAGAACTCTTTGTCCCCTTTAAACCTTTAGGTATGGTAGCTGAACTTGCAATCAGCGATATAATTCCCAATAGAGAGGTAAACCAAAAGGTCATACGCCAACCGCTTAATTGTCCAACATAGGTACCAATAGGCACCCCTATTACACTAGCAATTGTAAAACCCGTAAAAATAATCGAAATAACAGGTCCCCTCTTTTCGGGAGACATTGTATCACTGGCGACCGACATTGCGAGCGCAATTAAAACTCCGGTAACAATGGCCGTAATTATTCTAGAAACAATAAGCAGCTTATACGATTCGGATAAGGCAGTTAAAATATTCCCTGTAATAAATATCATGATTAAAATAAGCATTAGAGGGTACTTTGAGAACCGGCTGAATACAGCAGTCAAAATAGGTGTACATATTGCAAATGATATAGCAAAAATCGATACGAGAGCTCCCGCTGTTGATATAGAGATATTTAAGTCGGTTGATACTTCACTCAACAGACCAACAATGACAAACTCACTCGTTCCTAGGACAAAGGTCAATAAAAATAAATTTAAAGTCAAAAGCTTTTGTTGCTTAGTCAAAGCAGATTCTCCTCCCATGCATCTTCAAAATCAAGCTCTTTCAACGGCAATCTGAACTTCCGCAATGTACGATTCCGGATCGCCTAATTTTTCATGAGGAATGCAGATTTCACGCCTAGGCTCATTCTCTTTCATTCGATATCCATTTCTTTCGATCCATACCGCTAACTCTGTACTTGCAGTGCATCTTCTTGTTGTCGAACAATGATGGACAAGCGTAGCCATCATCGGAATTTCCGGCAACCGTTTTACAATAAAAGGAGGGCTACTCGGCATATCATGAGTCAGCAAACGAGCCACTTCAATATCAACGTCGTCCTCGTATTCTTCACAGCCATGCCAAAGAACCATTTGGGATAAGGAAGATTGTCCAGAGTTTCCTATATGAGCATCCAACTGTTGGAAAAGCTCAGGAATTTGTCTAAGCGACGCTTTTTTACGATAAGATAGTACGAGTTGCGACTTAACTTCTTTTACGACAACATTAAGTGAACTTAAATCTTTCCCCTCATTCTCGATGTTAGACAGACTTTCCTTGATTCGCATAAGTCTAGCCTGTTCCTTATCCAGAATAGATTGAATCTCGTTTTGCTTGATCCGAAACATCCCCCTGATTTGTTCAAGAGGAATATTCTCTCCCATCATCTGGCGAATTTGATCCAACGAAAAACCCAATTCTTTAAACGCCAAAATACGATGGATTTGAAACATTTGGTCAGCCGAGTAATACCGGTATCCTGTAAATTTGTCGGTATGAGCAGGATTAAGCAAATTCAATTGGTCATAGTAACGCAGTGTTTTAACGGACACTTGACTAAGCTTTGAAAACTCGCTGATTTTAAACATCGCCCCATCTCCTTGCATGAAAATTTCTGTTATCCTATATTTCCTTTACCGAGTATATCTTTCCAGTTTAGGGGAGAGTCAAGAGAATTCCAAAGACATGGCTCAAAATATTCCATACACAATCAAAATTTTGGGAATGAATTTGTATAAATGTAATTAAACTAGCGGGAGCAAGAATTTAAATTCCCGCTGTTGAGTAGTAACACAAGCTGAAAATAATTTCATTTCTCCATTGACTTTTTGTATACAATTGTATACGATGTGAATATATCACTACGTATACAATTGTATACAAAGAAAAGGAGTTTTTTCATGAGAAACGAAGAATACAGAGGTCATAATAAAGACAGACATCACCGTGGTGAGGGTCACAAACGAAAAGATCATCAGCGTGGTGCAAAAACGTTCCGCCGAGGAAGAGCATTAGCATTTTTAGAAATGATGAAAGTAAAACGTTCTACACTAAAACAACAGTTAGAATCACCAGAACTCCAATCTATTAATCCAATTCTAGTCGGTGAATTAAAAGCCGTTGAAATGGTCATCAACGAGTTTGTTCAATTATTTGAGCTTTATGAATTCGAAACAATGGAAACAGAGGGAAAACAAACGGAAGCGGAAGAAGTCGTTGCAGAAGAAGATATTTCTGAACCTACTACTGAGTCTCTAAACAACAATGAAAAAGAAACTGACTGATTCCATATCAGTTCCACCAATTCTTAGCTTGATAAAAATGACAAGAATTTTTAATATGTAAATCACTTATTTACAAATCTATAAAAATAGATATAATGTTGTTATGGAACCTTCACTAATCTATAAAGCATTATCAAATGATACAAGGCAACAAATTTTATTATGGTTAAAAAATCCAGAAATTTTTTTTGATGAAAAGCCTTATTTAGAACAAGGCCTTAGTTTCCAAATTGGAGTATGTGTAGGCGATATCCAATTGAAAACCGGACTGGCTCAGTCGGTAATTTCTTGTTATTTATTAACTATGAAAAAAGCTGGATTATTAGAATCCGAACGTATTGGAAAATGGACGTATTATCGTCGAAATGAAAAAACAATACAAGAATTTTCCGAGTACGTCCAAAAAGAATTATAAATAGAAAGGAGGATTTCTTTTTTTAATCCATTATATCTATTTATATAGATATTTGTTTTTGTGTCTACATAAATGTTAACTTTACTAAATAAAGAAATTTGTTTTCAAACTTAAAAGATCTATATACGAATGGAGTTTTTTATAAATGAAAAAAGTAAGCCCTCTATTTATTCTAGTGCTAGCATTAGGTGTATTTGGAATTATTACAACAGAGATGAGTATTGTCGGAGTATTACCACAAATCGCTCAAAAATTTGCGATTTCAACTTCACAAGCTGGCTTGTTAGTAAGTATTTTTGCTTTAGTTGTCGCTATCTCTGGACCATTTTTAATCCTATTAGTGTCTGGAATTAATCGTAAACTCCTTTTATTAACAGCGATATTTATTTTCGTTATTTCTAATATTATTTATGCTTATACAACACATTTTGAAGTTATGCTGATTTTTCGTATTCTACCTGCTGCTCTTCATCCGATATTCTTTTCAATAGCTCTTGTAACTGCAGCTAAACTTGTCCCCCCAGAAAAAAGCAATCAAGCAGTTACGAAGGTTTTCATGGGAATTACAGTTGGATTTGCTTTAGGTGTACCATTGACTTCTTATCTTGCAGAACAGTTTTCATTAGAAATTGCTTTCTTGTTTGGAGCGATTGTCAATGCTTTTGCCTTTATAGGAATATTAATTTTGCTTCCTTCTATGCCCGTTAAAGAAAAAATGTCCTTTGGTAAGCAAATTAGTGTATTGCGTAAACCAGGATTATGGTTAAATATTGCAGCTGTTGTATTTATTTTTGCAGCCATGTTTTCGGTATATAGTTACTTTGCTGAGTACCTTTCAAGAGTAACCTACATGAATGGCACTCTCATTAGTGTCATGTTACTAATATTTGGTGTAATTATGATTGCAGGCAATTCTTTGTTTGGAGTTTTTTTACAAAAAAGCATAGTAAATACCGTGATCTCATTTCCAATTTTATATTTAATTGTTTATTTATTGGTCTATAATTTAGGATCTTATTTCATTCCAATGATATTTATGGTATTTATTTGGGGAATCGTACATTCTGGTGGTTTAATTGTTGGTCAAACATGGTTAATAAGTGAGGCAAAGGAAGCTCCTGAATTTGGCAATAGCTTATTCGTTTCGTTTTCAAATCTTGGAATTACTTTAGGAACCTCTATTGGCGGCTGGGTTATTTCTCAATTAGGAATTCACCAACTTATTTGGAGCGGTCTCATATTTTCACTGCTTTCTCTTTTATTGATAGTAATTAAAATAAAATTTTTCAGCTCTAGTAATCAGCTATCGCTTTCAAACTAAAATAACTTTATAAAGCGATAGACAAACCCCTTAGATAAAATATCTAAGGGGTTTGATACATTCATAGAAAAGTTTTTTTACATTGTGATTATGATTTTCTGGACAAATACAGCAGTTCCAGAAATGGCAATGCTGATTTCTTCTTCAGCATCTACATGAACAATTACCCTTCCATCTTTGCCAATTTCTTGACCTTGTTCTACGACTAAATCGTATTTTTCTTTACATTTTTGTTTTACATATTTAGCAATGTAGGCACCCATCACACCAGAGGCTGTTCCAGTAACCGGGTCTTCAATTGTACCTGCGTACGGTGATGAGAAGTGTCTTGCATGTAAATCTGCATCTTTACTTAGTGCATTAAAACAAAAAGGATGCACTGATGATTCCGGCATTTCTTTCAAGATTTCAGGAAAACAAGCAGTTTCGGGTTTCATTTGTTTAAATACATTGATATCTAAAATTGGTAAACATAATGTCCACTGACCAGTATTCCCATACATAATTGGGTATCTTGTATCAATCATTGATACAGGAATATTCAAACTTCTAGCTAGATCAGCTTTCGAACCTTCAAAAGCTACAAATTGTGGCTCTGCATGTTGCATACGAATTTTAGTTTGTCCGCCTTCTTTGGTGACATTCACAGGAAGTACACCAGCCAATGTTTCAATCAAATAGCTTTCTTTTAAAGGAAGGATACCTTGATCCAGCAACATTGCCATTGAAGCCATTGTAGCATGTCCACAAAGTGGTGTTTCGTAACCCGGTGTAAAATAACGGATACGAATATCTGCAATATCTGATTTCATAGGAAATGCACATTCATTAAATCCAACTGCTTTTGCGATTTGTTGCATTTCTTCTGTTGATAAATTCCCCTCGTTAAGCACAATTCCAGCTGGATTTCCTTTTCCAGGCTGTGTTGTAAATGCGTCATAATGATATACAACTTTTTCTTTCAAGATGTATCCCCCTATATATGTATATAGTTATCTATTATGTATTTTATTTCATCTTTTAATGTCATCTGTAGAGGATGATACCATCAGCCAGCATTTTTTTATTTAGGCTGTTTTCGTAAACTTTGTTGCTCTTGAACAAGGAGTGGTTGATTTCCACTCCAGGATGCTCGCTTTCCGCGGGGCGGGCGGTGAGCCTCCTCGGAGCACAGCTCCTGCGGGGTCTCACCTGTCCTGCTGATCCCGCAGGAGTCTCGCACCTTCCGTTCCAATCAACCTGTATATGAACAGTTTGCGTTTTCAAAACATATTTCAAAAACAACAATCTTTTAAAGAAGAGCCTTTATTTATTACAAGCATTAGTTGGTTCATCACCGAATATTTTTGCAAATGTATTAGAAATTCCCTGTGCTCCTAAACACATTTTATATTCTAATTTATCAGGTATTCCATAATGCAGAACTATACTGGCTATTATAACAACTGAAGCCACTGCAAATAATATTCTCTTCACTCTAACTCCCTCTTCCAACAAGTATTTTTTTCCATTAATACCATATCAAAGATTTACTAAGGTCGTAAATACAGTGATAGATTGATAAACATATCAGACTTTAATCTTAGTTAAGAAAAATATCTGCAAAAGCCTCTTTCTCGATTTTAGATGGTTTAAAGAAAAGCAAACGAGTTAATGATCGCTGTAATAATTGCACAGCAACCTAATAAAATTACCCACCTTGCCCATTTATTTTCGATACCCTTACGTTTACTTACAAGCAATGAGACAAAACTGATAATTAACAATACTATTGCCAAATATCATTCCTGACATGATACCTATTTTCATTTCTTATACTCATTTTTCATCTAATAAATCATGTCTATTATTATAAAAATTTCCAATGGAAGTATAAACTTTTATAAGCATTCTAGAGTTATATTTTTTTACTTTAAATCAATGCGTTCAATATTACTAATAGCAAACGCAACAATACACCAAATATCATTCCTGATATGATATCTATTATCACTTCTTATGCTCCTTATTTTATCTATTAAATCATTTCTATCTTAATAAAAATATCCAAAGTAAGTTTTTTAAATTTTTTAATCATTCTAGAGTTATATTATTCCAAAAAGGCATCCGACTGCTGAGCAACCAGCACTTAATCTAAATCAATACGTTCAATATTCCGAATCGCAAATACAACAATACCAAGAGCAACTACTGCCAAGGCAAGCGGAATATAAATAATATTAGCTAATGAGAAATTCGGACCTGCTGATTGGCATGTCACCATAACAATTAAAAGTGAAGAAGTAATCGTTGCTGGTATCGAATATTTTCTCATCCCAAAATATAGCGGTACTAGTGCTGCCACTGCAGTCGTTAAACTAAACATAATTATTTTTATTATCTCTGCCAAAAGTTCGTTCGAGGTTAAACTCACTGCAGATGTAAAATGAAAGATTTGATTCAATCCAATAAAACCAAGGCTCGCCACTATATGAGAAATTGTCATTGCAATAAATGTTACACAAACAATAATAATCAATTTCGCACTAAGAATTTTTTTACGATTGATTGGATAAGAAAACATGATAAGGATCGTTCGATTCTTAAATTCATTGATTATCATTTTTGAAATAAGTACAGCGGAAAATACTATAAAAGTACCTCTAACACTTGCTCCACTTATCGTAAAAATTCCCGATATATCTTTTAACATTTTGGTATCTTCACTTTTTTCAACTACAGAAATCATACATAATAAACCGAGAATGATTATATTTGCAAGAATAGTACCTTTGACAAACCATCCTATTTTATTCTTTTTTAATTCAAGTCTTATTAAATGAAACAAAATAATCGGCTCCTTGACTTTTATTATGTTACTCAATTATTACTTATTCCTTTTGCCAAAAGTTAACTCACGACCTGGTCTAACTCGACTTTTTTGATAAAATACTCTTCTAATGTTGTCCGTTTTTTATCAATAGACTCAATATTGATATCTTCAAGTATTAATGTCTTAGAAATAGATGATTGAGGCACTTCTGTAGCATAGATGCGAATGGTTTGATCATCAACTACCTTAAAGTTATTAATACCTAATTTATCATGCAGCACCATAGCGGCTTTTCTTTGATTGCTGGTCACCAATTCTATATACTCTGTATTTCTCGCCTCTATCGAATTCATAGACGCTTCCTCAATCAGTTTCCCGCCTTTAATGACACCGATCGTGTCTGCGATCTGCTCAATCTCACCAATAATGTGGCTGGAAAGGAGCAAGGTCATACCGTATTCCTGATTAAGCATCTTGAATAACTTTCTCATAGACTTAATCCCAGCAGGATCCAGTCCATTAATGGGCTCATCTAGAATCACGAATTCGGGCTTTGTGATAATCGCTCTGGCGACACAAAGACGCTGTCTCATCCCTAATGAAAAGTCTTTTGGCAGCTTATTCTCAACATTTTCAAGACCCACCCGATCCAAAGCATCACGAATCGCCTGTTTGCTGTGGTATCCCATATAAGCACAATGCAGTTCTAAATTTTCCCGCGCAGTCATTATCTCATAAAAAATGGGGTATTCGATCATACTCCCTATTCTCTTCAAATAATCGAAAGAATCATGTTTGAGCGGTTTTCCGAAGATAGTGATCTCGCCATGCGAAGGCTTGATCATATTGGTTAGCATCTTCATAATGGTTGACTTACCTGCACCATTCGGTCCAAGAAATCCATAAATCTCACCTTGTCTAATATTCATTGTTACATCGGACACAACATCATGCCCTTGGAAAGTTTTTGTTAAATTTCTTGTCTGTACAACATAGTCCATGATGACCCTCCTCGTTCTCTAACTGTTTTCAGTCTAGCAAGCGTCCCTTGCTTTTTTCTGTCTTAAATCTTACGAAAATCTTAAGAAAACAGTGAACCACTTTTGAAGGTTCAATGACGTTTTTCAAACGGTATGAATTGTATTGAATGTCTCCTTGCATTTCTACTTTATAAATTTACTTTCGCCATTACAAACTAGTAATACATTTATAATGACTCCAATACCCTTTATTTTCACATAACCTAGTAAACTTTCAAGCATATTTGAATCCAAAAATAGAATCACGCAACTGCATTTTCTACTTCAAACCTTCTACACAAAAAAAATAACCTCTTAAAGGAACAATATCCTGAGAGGTTATTCTTATCAAAATTTATTAATGATATTCACATCAAGTCTAGATGTTAGAAGTGTAATCACAGATTTTCTTTAAAAAACTCTACCATTTTTTGAATGGTGTCTTCATTTCTTCGATAATATGTCCACTGACCATGTCTTGTAGACTCTAATAATCCGGCTTTTTGCATCATAGAAAGATATTGAGAAATGGTCGATTGAGAAAGATTTGCTTTTTCTTGAATATCTCCTACACATACACCGCCTTTTTCATTAATGTTCTTTGATAAGTGAGCAGTTGGTTTATCAAAGTGTTTCTCAGGTTCTTTCAACCATTCCATAATATCTAAACGAGTGTCATTTGAAAGGGCTTTAAAAATTTCTTTTTTATTCATACCCTCATATTAATCGGCTATTTACGATATGTCAATTAATCTAATTATACGCCCAGGATTTTTATTTTGACATATCGGTATAAACCGATTAATATGGTGAATTGAGATTATATATATCGGTATTTCTCGATATTTAAAAATTTAAAAATGCGGAGGTACTATTAATGAGTACAAGAAACAACAGTCCATTAGCTTTATTAACTTTGGCAATTTCAGCTTTTGCCATTGGTGTCACAGAATTTATAAGTGTTGGTCTATTACCCTTAATTTCAGATGACTTAGGAGTTCCGGTTAGTATGGCAGGATTAACAGTTACAGTGTATGCATTAGGTGTAACTATAGGTGCACCTGTTCTAACCTCTCTTACCGCAAGCATCCCTAGAAAAAATCTGTTATTACTAGTGATGGTGGTCTTTATAATTGGTAACGGTCTAGCTGTTCTTGCTCCTAACTTTTATATATTACTAGCAGGGAGAATCATAGCTTCTTTCTCACATGGAGTTTTCATGTCGATTGGCTCATTAATGGCTGCGTCATTAGTTCCAGAAAATAAACGAGCACAAGCTATCTCAATTATGTTTTCTGGTTTAACGATTGCCACTGTTACAGGTGTTCCTATTGGTACGTTTATTGGTATACAGTTTGGATGGAGAATGGCTTTCCTATTTATTACTCTTATTGGAGTCATAGCATTTTTTTCAACTCTCATACTTGTACCTAAATCTGAAGAAAGAGGTAAGCTTTCAAAACTCAGAGACTTCAAAGAGTTATTTAAAAATACAAGATTATTGCTAGTATTTATAATAACTGCTTTTGTTTCGAGTGGAACGTTTACGGTGTTTACTTACCTTTCTCCGCTGTTACAGAATGTCACAAAGTATTCTATAAATGCCGTAACAATCATTCTTTTCCTTTACGGAGTAATGATTGCAATAGGGAATCTTATTGGAGGTAAAGTAACAAACACTCATCCCATTCATTCATTATCAAACATCTTTATCTTTCATGCACTTGTGCTGTTATTGTTGTATTTCACAGTTCCCTCCAAGGTTCTAGGTTTAATAACTGTGGTTTTAATGGGACTATTCGCCTTTATGAATGTTCCGGGACTTCAGTTGTATACATTGATTCTGGCTGAACGTATTTCTCCTAAAACAACTCATGTAGCTTCAGCCATAAATATTGCCTCTTTCAACGCGGGGATCGCAGCAGGTTCTTATATCGGCAGCATAATTATTGAGCATAGCTCAATCGTAAACATAACATGGGTGGGAAGTTTACTCGTCCTTATAGGATTGCTCCTTACTCAAATCAGCAAAAAGTGGGATCCAAAAATAAAATAAAAACAACTAGATAAACATTATTTTATAAAGATGAGTGAAACCCATTCTAAGCTACCGAAAAACACTATGTAACAATAAGAAAAACCGAAATTCCATATTTATAATTATTGAACTCAAAAAAAGAAAACATGGGGTTGTTAAATAACAAAATCTCATGTTTTCCTTATCTGAAGAGTTTAGTTGTCATCCGTATTTTTCATGTTCTTTAATAAGCCGACCTTTTAATTGCGGAATATCGAAACATTTTTTATTATGCATTAAATAGAAAGAGCAGATATTTTCGTCATTTAGCATCTACTTTTTATCAATCCTTTTTGTAAAATCTACAATCAAAATTTGTCGTCTTCGTAATCATATCTTTCAATATTATTGGTCAATATAAAGAACCCTTCTGATCTTTTAAGCATACGAATGAAGACCTGCAATCACTAAATTAACAAACACTTGGTTAAAGACAATCATGCCAAATCCAATTATAGAAAGCCATGCTGTACGTTCACCTTCCCAACTTTTAAACAGACGTAAGTGTAACAAAGCAGCATAGAGTAGCCATGTAATTAATGCCCATACTTCTTTAGGATCCCATCCCCAAAACCTTCCCCATGCTATTTGAGCCCAAATCATAGCAAAAAATAATCCACCTAAAGAAAACAGTGGAAAACCTATTAAGACCGCACGGTATGAAATTTCATCCATTAATGAAGGGTTTACTTTTTTTGTTAGTGGTTTTAAGAGTTCAATCATTCTTTTACGTGTAATAATCCTAATAAAAAGATATAACACACTTCCCAAGATAAATGACCAAAGAATCGTATTTAACTTCCTCGCATCAATTGTATTCGATACGAATATAAAACCGATCTGCTCATTGTTTGTATGTGAAATCTCTTCGTTTGCCACAAGGATTGGCATCGTATAAATTACTTCTTCAGTTATACCGTTTTTTATATTTTTTATCTCAACTGTTTGGGGCTCTAGAAGTAAATTAAACATAAATGAGCCTAAAATAAAACCGATGATAACAACTAAAAAATACATGATAGATTCTAAACTACTTGCACCTTTAGTTTTTTTATTGATATCTAATGTAGATAGCAAATAAATAATGCCAGTAACAAATGCAATAGATAAAATGGCACTTGAAGCTGCAACCGTAATAACATGAATTGTTAACCAATTACTTTGAAGACTAGGTACTAACAGAGACACCTCATTTGTAAAAACACTGCCGTAACCTAGTATCAATAGAGAGGTTGGAATAGCAAACAGTCCAATAATCGTTTGTTTATATAAATAATGAATGACGAGGAATGCACCAACCAACATAACTCCAAAAAATGTCATAAACTCATACATATTACTAACAGGTGCATGGTCAACTGCTAACCATCTACAAATAAAGTAAATGATTTGTAGCGCAAATGCTATATATGTAAGGATGATACCCACTCGTGCACTTCTCGTACCCTTA
Organism: Heyndrickxia sp. NPDC080065; assembly: GCF_050281185.1. Lineage (NCBI taxonomy): Bacteria > Bacillati > Bacillota > Bacilli > Caryophanales > Bacillaceae > Heyndrickxia > Heyndrickxia sp. NPDC080065. The sequence continues at coordinate 314,305 of NZ_JBNNWS010000002.1, forward strand.
GATTTAGCAGCAAACCCTATTGGAACAATCGCAACTAATAATAAAATAAATGCTAAAAATAAAGCATCACCACTTATTGATAATAGCTTTTCTGTGTTCAAACCAATACCCTCCATCTATTTTCATAAATATTTAACCTTATTCATTATAAATAACGTCATTATTATTGAAGTTATTTTGTCATCAACGTAAGAAAATTCATCTCGAACGTCTAATATAATTGCGTTACAATAAACAGATGGAGGTTAATTATGGTAATTTCATTAATATCTTTTACAATGTTAAATTTTATTATAATTTTAGGATCTCTTTTTTATCTATTAAATATCCACCCTACGTTCCAAAGATTACTAGTTTGCTTTCTTCTTAATGCATTTATCGCAATATTAGCAATGGAGTGTCAGGATTCTCTTTGGCTCCCCATGGTCCTTTGTATTTTATTAAGCGGTGGGATTTTTTATATATTTTCTAAGAAAAAAAATGTTTTCTTTCATGTAGTTGTTATTAATCTTATAGCGATTCTCGTGGAATATCTTGCATTAATAATTGTGAACAAATTTAAATTACCGTTACTACTTCATGGATTATTAATTCTACTAACCTTTGCTATATGTCTTTATTTTTATAAACGCTTTATACATAGCTATCAAAATCAATTACAACTTACAAATAAGTTGCATCTATCTCTATTACTGATTTCTATTATCACTTTCATTGTCTTTTATTTAAATGTCTTTATTCCTTCAAACAATGGGGAATTAACACTTTCTACAATGAATTTTTTTATATTAATTGTGTATTTTTTAATAATGTTCATTTTATCAAGTTTATTGCTTCAAACAATACGAAAGGAAAATCTAGTAAAGCACAGAGAAACTGTACAACATTACTTTAATGAATATATGCAAGGATTGGAGGAAGTAAATCGGAAAATGTATGCTTTCCAACATGATTACTCAAATATTCTCCTTTCAATGCGTGGGTATATTGAAAATGAAGATATAGAGGGTTTAAGAGCATATTTTCACTCAACAATATTAAAGACTGAACAACAAACAATGCAAAAAAATGAATACTTCAAAGAGCTTGAAAAAATGAAAATCGTGGAGTTAAAAGGACTCCTTTGTGCAAAATTATTAAAAGCACATGCATTAAACATTTCAATTCAAGTTGAAGTTCCTGAAACGATTGAAGACATTTCCGTAGATTTGATGGATTTAACAAGAATACTTGGGATTTTTTTAGATAATGCTATTGAAGCTAGTCTGCTTCACACACATCCTCGAATTAATATCGCCTTTATTCACACGTATATAGATGATCTAATAATTGTAATTAAAAATAAAACTAATCAGCAGTATCCTAATATAAAGCAATTATTTAAAGAAAATTACTCTACAAAAGGAGATAAACGAGGATATGGCCTATACAATGTAAAACAGCTTTTAAGTCGCTATCCAACAGTTAGTTTAAATACTTATATAGAAAATGAATGGTTTATTCAAGAAATGGTGGTAAAAAGAGAGGCGATTAGATGAGAGTTGCAATATGTGAGGATAATATATTTCATCGAGAGTTAATATTTAAAACGATTAATAACTATTCACTTTTTCATGAACCTAGTATCGAGATCGTCTTATGTACAGATAGTCCAAACCAGTTACTTCAACAGATGCAATCAAAACAAATCGATTGTTATATATTAGATATCGAACTTAATGAAGTTATTAATGGCATGGATATCGCAATTTCTATACGTGAAAAGGATCCACTTGCCCAAATTATTTTCATTACTACACATGCAAACCGTTTAGAATTAACTTTCACTTATAAGCTAGCTGCACTTGATTTTATCGTGAAAGATTCACCAGAACAAATCAAGTCAAAAGTTATAGAAGCATTACAAGCCGCTTATACAAAATATCGGAAAATCGGTCAAATAGATTCATCGAAATGGTTTCAAATCAAAGTAGGTGAAAAGGTTAAAAATATAAACTTACATGATATCTACTTTATTGAAACATCTCCTCAGCCACACAAACTAGAACTATACGAAAAAAATGGTTGTCATACATTCTATGCTACGTTAAAAGAACTGGATTATCTTGGAGACAACTTTTTCCGATGTCATAAAAGCTACTTAATTAATTTAGAACATGTTATTGAATATAATGTAAAAGACCGCCTCGTAGTGATGAAAAATAAAGCTAAATGCCCAGTATCATTTCGATTAATGCGAGAACTCAAAAAAAAGCTGATAAGCCTTGATAAAGGAACTAATCAAGAAAATGTTAAACTAAATTTATAAAGTGAAAATTTAACAAATTGGGAAGCCCGAAAACTGTATGGCTTCCCTTAAATTCGTCACTAATTAAAATAAATGTAATTAGCTCAAACCATTTAAAAATCATGCACAGTAACACAAAGCTGTATAACGATTCCAAATGGATCTCGTATAATTGCATATCCGGGACTAAATACATTTTCTTCAAATGGCAATAAAACAGTAACCTTCTCATGTTGAACAAGAGATTCATAAAGATGATGAATAACACTCTTATCTTTAGATTGAATACACAATGAAAAGCTATTACCTAATTGCCAAGGTCGCGTAGTGTCCATTTCTTCCTCTGCAATCATTAGTTTATTAGCGCCTATTTCCAAAACAGAATGTGTAATATATTCATCTTGGCCCTCTTCATAACTAAAATTAGGATTCATTTCCTTCATTTCTTTATAATTTTTCTTAAAGAGAACTTTAGCACCTAAATATTTTTCATAAAATGTAATTGCTGCTGCAGCATTACCATTCAAAGATAAAAACGGGATCGCTTCAAAATTCATTTTATTGCCTCCTTCATCCGTATTGATTACACTTTCAAGTATAGTCAATAAAGGTGACAAATTAAGGCACCATTAAGAGAGGTTTTTTATGAAAAAATCAGAGCGTCTCAATCAAATGCTGCGCTATATCAATCAAAAACAGCGTTTTACACTTCGAGATTTAATGGATGAATTTCAAATTTCAAAAAGAACGGCATTAAGAGACATCACTTCATTAGAGGAAATTGGTGCTCCAATTTATGCTGAATATGGCCGAAATGGAGGCTATCGTTTACTTAATCAAATGCAGCTTCCACCCATTTCTTTTAACAGCCAAGAAATTTATGCCCTTTATTTTGCAATGCAAGCACTTCGAAGCTTTTCAAATTTACCGTTTCAAGTATCTTTTCGTTCTATTCATGAAAAATTTATAAACGAATTATCGGACAGCCAAAGACAAGATATAGAGAGAATGCAAAATCGAGTATCTTTTCGACATACAGAGCAAACCAAAGATAGTGCACATTTAGAAATATTATTAATAGCAGCTGTTAAAAATATCGTATTAAAAATAGATTATCAAAAAACTCACCAAAAGAGCACTCGTAATATTCAACCAATCTCTATATACTCCATGAAAGGCTATTGGTATTGTCAGGCTTATGATATGAGTAAAAAAGCTTACCGTGTTTTCCGTTGTGATCGTATAACATCCGCTGAAATAACAGATATCCAGCCATTAGAGGACTTAAATGAAATTAACATACAAAATGCTCATTCACTTTGGAAACCATCTGAACAAGCCGTTCCATTTAAATGTCTAATTGGTCAAGCTGGGGTAGATCAATTTCAACAGGAGCATTACCCCTCAATGAAGTTAATCCATGAGACAGAAACTACCTATATTGTTGGATGGTATGAGCCAAACGAAGTTGATTTCATCATTAAATATCTTGCTGGCTTTGAAAGATCCATAAAAGTAATAGAGCCTATCATTTTAAAAGAAAAATTAAGACAATACTATAGTGATTTACTTGATAATATTTAAAGTTTTCTTTTGAAAACCATCTATATAAAACACAAACAGCCTTGTTTAGTACAAGGCTGCTTTAACAAGAAATAGTAATATTACAAACTTGAAATTATACATGTAGTTCTACCTACAAGTTCATATTCTCCAAAACTACTAGGTAACATAAAATGATCTCCCTTTTTGAAGGAATAGCATTCATTTTCTGTTATTAACTCCCTTTACCAATTGCATGAACCTTTCCACTTGGTACGTAGAAGAAATCTCCTGGTTTTACCTTTACACAATGTAACAGTTTATTCCATTCTTTCTGTTCAATCATAGCCAATAATTCTTTTTTTGTTTTCGCATGATGTCCATAAATGGCGATAAATTGAATTTTGTTTTTTCTCTGATTGAAAAACGTGAACCATGTGTGCTACGACCTGTCTCCAAACCAGGCGGCACAAATCTCACATATAATAAAAACATCAAAAAAAATTTGATGAATAGGAGGTTACATAATATGACTAAACAATTTGAACAATTAATTATCAAACTTTATTTCAAATCTACAGACCGTTAATATATTGAGCATTTGCTCTAGAATATTGGCGGTCTTTCTTTATTTTTTTCTAAAAATTTTAAGTGTGTATGATAGAATTACATCTTTATATTTCCTTATATCTGTTTGTATACATCCGCGTATGCAAATTTTAATTGCTCACGCAATTCCTTATTTTCTCCTTCCATTTTCTCGATTCGACGTTTCAAAGAATCTATGATATATGAAAAAAGAGGATATATGCTCTCATACTGAACATAGTATCCTCTTCTAATTATAGTCTGCTTAATACATTCAATGGTTTTCGGAATTCTTTTTTTAGAGTCAACCCTGCGCAGGGCTGGTCTTCATTTCATAGATTTTTTGGAGCGTATGGACATGCCTCATCTTCTCGTCATCGTCCTCTGTGTGGAGATACCACTCCACAAGCCTGTACCCGAATACGAGAAGGATCAGCTCGTAGACGCAATGATCGGCGATAGGGGATACATCCGTATACTCCGAAAAGCCTTTGTAATACGCGGGGACACATCGCTGGTAGTATTCGACCATGTGATTGATATCCGCTTCATCAGCAATCAGGCTAGCGAGATCCTCGCCCAGGTAGCCCCATCCGGATGTATCCCAGTCGATGAGCACGATTTTCCCGTCGGCATAAATCAGGTTGGTCACCCAGAAGTCCCGGTGGCATAGCACGAGGGGCAATTTTTCGATGCGGGCGAGTATCTCATTTGCGTGCTCATCGATGTCGATGAGCATTTGCCGCACGTACTGCGGGAATTCGCAATCCTCCGAGCGTATATAATCGTAGACGACTGGCCATGACCGGTAATGCAGATACGTATTCTTCATGAAATCCGCATGGCTCAGATTGGTCAGGCTCTGCAGCATAGCGGGCTGCTCCGCATACAGCTTGCCTTGGTAGCGTCCTAACTCCAGCGCGGCCTGTTCATACATGTCACCGGTCAAGTCTAAACCGGTTACGCCATCGATATATTCCAGCCACAACTGGAATTCATTTCCTTCGGCATTAATCTCGGCGTGATAACATGTTGGCCAGCGGAAGGCATCTGAGAACGTCGCTCCCAAGTCAGACGCATAGAGATCATATTCCCGGCGCCATGAACCTGGATCGCCGTAACGCTCCCATTTCTTCTGGATTTTCAGCACGATACGGTACGGAAATTTTTCGCCATCCGCGGTTTTGGCAATCCCCGTTACCAGGTACACATTTCCCACAGTTCCGCCCTGTAACGGCATGGTTTGGTAGTCGGCCGAGATGATATCCTTCTTGAACCGTCGGCTTAAGGCATAGATCAGCGTTTCGAATTTAATATTCATTTCTTCCATCCTCCGTTTTTCTTCGTTTGCTTGCTCCGCATGGCGATAGTTTTGTTTCGAGCCCTCTTGTCGATGAGGTAGCTCGTTTTATCCTGGACATACTTGTTCTCATGCTGCTGGGCAACATAATGCTCCCACCGTTCACGCGGCAACGAACCGTCGGCAAGCGCGGCGAGAACGGCACAGCCCGGTTCGGCCTGATGGCGGCAATCCCTAAATCGGCATTGCGGGAACCATTCCTCCACATCGGTAAAGCTTACGTGTATGCCTTCGTCGGCATCAAAAAGCCCAAGCTCACGCATACCCGGCGTATCGATGACCATCGTACCGGAGGGGAGCATGAACAGCTGACGGTGCGTTGTTGTATGTCGCCCTCGGCTGTCGACCTCCCGGATCGCCTGAACCTTCATTACGTTCTGTTCTATTAACGTATTTAGCAGAGATGATTTACCGACGCCGGACATACCGATAAAGACGACTGTTTTACCAGGCAGCAAGTAGGGATCGAGTTCGTTCAGTCCCAGTCCTGTATGACTGCAGATCGCGTGAACCGGCACATCAGGGATGCTTTGTGTGACTTCTGCGAGCAGAAGATTATAATCTTCAACGAGATCAGCCTTGGTCAGAATGACGACCGGCTGGCCGCCGCTCTGCCTAGCTTGTGTCAGGTACCGCATGATGCGGGTAACGTTGAAATCCCCATTCAGAGAAGAAAGAATAAACACATAGTCAAAGTTGGTTGCAACGACCTGTTCCAACACGGTTTTGGCATAGCCTGCGGCATGCCCTGAATAATCCGCGCGTGAGAACTTGGAACGGCGAGGCAGTACCGTAACGATAAGAGAATCTCCGCTCTCATTGTAGTGCAGCAAGACAAAATCACCGACACAAGGAAAGTCTACGCGCATTTCCGCGCTGTAATAGAACGTTCCTTTGAGCACCGCCGTTACTTCGCCGCGCTCGGTCATGACCGTGAAGCGCTCGCGCCTAAGCTCCGTCACCCTGCCGGGCAATAATCCGTCGGGAATTGCTTCTATTTCTGTGTAGCCATAGCTTTTCAAATCCATCATGTTTTTTGTTAGCTCCTTTTAATGTTGTTTTTTGGACGCAAAAATGCCACGGACAAGCAGCCTCTAAAGAAGCTGCTGTCGCGTGGCATCAGAACGCAAAAAAGATACGACCTTCATCGTATCCTGTAAACAGCAATATTCACGAAAGGTTACTTTGGATGGCATACCAAATAATACGGGCGTATTCCCGCTTTTTTCTCGTATGCCTGCTATTCAGTTTTAAGACCAAACCACCATATAAGTATTTGCCATTAAAACACATCTCCTTTCGTGTCAGGAACTTGCTTATCGCTAAGCTGTCTCTAAAATAACCTATTTTGGAAAAAAAATCAATGCCTGAAAACGCATATTGTGTCAGCCCTTTCTTTTATTCTTTGCCATGCAGGTTCTTAGAAGTTTTTCAAATTTACCTTTTCAAGTATCTTTTCATGCCATACATGAAAAATTTATAAATGAATTATCGGACATTCAAAGACATAGAAAGAATGCAAAAGTAGCTCAATTTAAGTGTCTCCTTAATCCAGAAGGAGTAGAGCATTTCCAACAGGAACAATACCCCTCAATGAAGCTAGTTCATGAGATTGAATCTACATATATTGTTGGATGGTATGAGCCAAACGAAATTGATTTTATCATTAAACATCTTGTTATTTTGGAAAATATATACAAATCATCGAGCCTATCATTTTAAAAGAAAAATTAAGACAATACTATAAAGACTTACTTAATAGTATTTAAAAACCTTCTACAGTTTTTAATGTTAGAGCACTTTGATACTTAAATAAAAACACAGCTTGTGATTATCGAATGAATCAACAAGCTGTGTTTTATTAAACTTAATGATAAATTATCAATCTCTTTTTAGAGTTATTGGAGTTATTTCTCTAATTCTAGTTCAAGGATGATTACAATTCCAGTTCTATTCAATTTCATCTAGTAACTTATATGCTTCTTCTTTCGTTTGGACGGATAATAACCGCTCTCTATAGCTGTCATCCATCAGTTTTCGAGAAAGCATTTGAATGATTTTTAAATGTTCATTTCCTTCACTTTCTTTTGGCACTGCGATCATAAATATTAATTTTGCATTTGTTCCATCAAGGCTTTTCCAATCCACACCTGATTGTTTAATACCAAATGCGACACTTGGTTTCTTAACCGTATCCGATTTTCCATGTGGAATCGCAATATTCATGCCAATACCTGTGGTACTTTCCTCTTCCCGATCCATAATCGCTTGTTTAAACTCTGCCTGTGAGTGTAGAGCACCAACATGGTTCAATTTTTGAATCATTTCATCAATAATGTCATCACGTGTTTCTCCGATTAAATCCGTTTCAATTAATTCGAAGCTTGTAATATCTGTTAATTTTTTAATATCTATTTTCTCTACTTGCTTGCTTTTGTCTTGTGATTCTCGTTCTACTTGCGGCATTTCTTCTACTTCGGGCATATCTACAATAGAAATATCTTTTTTCAACATATTTACGATAATTGCAGTCACAATCGATCCTACAATTACAGCAACAAAGAACATAAACACATTATCTACTGCACCTAATACCGCAACAATCGGACCACCATGTGCTACCCTATCTCCTACATGACCAATCATCGCAATAACAGCACCTGCCATCGACCCAGCCATAATACTTGGAATTACACGAAGTGGATCTTGTGCTGCAAATGGAATTGCACCTTCAGTGATACCGAATAGCCCCATTGTAAACGATGCTTTCCCCATTTCTCTTTCTGACTCTTGGAATTTTCTCTTCCCTATAAATGTAGCAAGACCCATTCCAATTGGTGGAATACAAATTGCCGCAGCGATTGGACCCATAATTTCATAGTTTCCTTCTCCAATCATTGCTGAACCAAATAGAAATGCTACCTTGTTAACCGGTCCACCCATATCAAATGAAATCATCGCACCTAAAATTAATGCTAATAGAATAGAGCTTGATCCTTGCATGCCTGCTAACCAAGATGTTAATGACTCAAAAACTTGTGCTACAGGAGCACCAATAATATATACAAACGCTAAACCGACAATAAGTGATGCAAATACCGGTATAATAATAATCGGCATAATAGGCTGAATTGCTTTTGGAACTTTTATCTTTTTAATTCCTAATGCTACATAACCCGCTAAGAAACCTGCGATAATTCCTCCCAGGAAACCAGCACCACTTTCACTTCCATAAAAACTTCCTGTTGCTGCAATATATCCACCAATCATACCAGGAACAAGCCCAGGTTTATCAGCTATACTGTACGCAATATATCCAGCTAGGATTGGCACCATAAACATAAATGACGCCCCGCCAATTTGTTCAATCGTTTTCCAGAAAGAATCCTCTGGGATGACTAAACCACTAGGTGTTTTTTCTCCACCAAGCGTTAACGCAATCGCAATCAATAATCCTCCTACTACAATGAATGGAACCATAAACGATACACCATTCATTAAATGGCGATAAATTGGATTTTGTTTTTTCTCTGTTTGATTGCTTTCTACCGTTTTAGACTGTGAATGATAAACAGGTACGTCACCGCTTACTACTTTCTTAATTAATTCCTCTGGTTTACGGATACCATCTTGCACCCCGACAACCAGCAATTTCTTTCCTACGAATCTATCTTTATTTACGACACGATCGGCAGCGATAATAATACCATCTGCTTCCCGAATATCTTGTTCGGTCAGTTTGTTTTCTACTCCAATACCACCTTGGGTTTCTATCTTTATTTGAACTCCTAATCTATCTGCTGCTTTTTGTAAATTTTCCGCTGCCATATATGTATGTGCAATTCCATTTGGACATGATGTAATCGCTAACAGTTTCATTTTAAATCCTCCTTACACCTTTTTGTAAGCGCCTACACTTACTATATATCAAGATCAAGATGACAAAAGTTTCGTTTTTTACCGTAGTTTCCGGAAAAATCGACCTTTTTACCTTAGCAAAAAAGTGAGGTAGTTAGCCCCACTTTTTGTTAATCATGCAAATACGATAAAAACTTCATGACATTTGTTTCTTTCGTAAGCTTTTGAATAAAAGATGGTTGTTCACTTATAAAAGATAGCTCACGAAATAGTTGCTTCGTTACCTCTTGCCCATCACTCTTAACTGCTAGCATAAATACAAGTGATACTTTCTCTGATCCCCAATCAAGCGGTTCCTTTAATGTAGCAATAGCAATAGCGGACTCCTTAATAAACTTAGGGTTTCCATGAGGAATCGCAATTCCTCCTCCAATCGTTGTTGCTGACATCTTTTCTCTTATAATCGCATTTTCTATATATTTTTTGTCCACGTAGCCTTTATCATGCAAAGCGTTTGCTAGCTTTTCAATTAATTCATACGGATGTTTTATGTCTTGTTGTAAAAATACTAAAAATGGAGTTGTGTAATTTAGCATAACAAATTCTTTTTTCTCTTTTGAATTTGGTTCATTAGCTTGTTTTATAAATTCTTCTAGTTTTTTTTCTTCTGTCCAATCTAACAATGGAGATACTACAAGATGAGGAATCGCAAGCTCAGGAAGAGGAATTGTCGAAATAATAAGTTCTACATCCGGATATTTCCGCACATACTCCTCAAGATCAGCTTTTGCAATACAATCCATCACATTAACATGACGAAACTTCCTCTCAATCTTTGTTCGTAACAGCTGTGACATTCCGATTCCCATATGACAAACAATAATTACCTTTTTTGATTTTTCATGATGATGTAACCGTTCAATAGATGCTTCAAAGTGTAAAGTAAGGTATGCTGCTTCTTCTTCTGGAATATACACAGTCAAAGTCTCATTAATTTCTTCTAACACTTGAATTATTTTATTAAACATATAAGGATACATTCTCTTTATATCATGAAGCATTGGATTTGATATTGAAAGGTCATAATTCAAACGATTCAATGTTGTATACAAATGAATATATAACCCATCAATGAGAACGGGGTCACTACTAAAATCTACTTCAGTTAACTGGGACATTCGCTGAATTAAATGCTGTACAACCTTAGATAGAATTGGATTACTCTTTGTAAATTCAGTCTCATCTTGATAGCGAAACTTTCCACCTAAAATATGAGCAGTTAAATATACCACTTCTTCTTCTGGAAAATGAATAGCAAAAGCCAAATCTAATCGTTTTAAAAATTCCAATGTCCATTCAAATTCCTTCATTTTCCGTATCGTTTCAATTTCCTTTTCAGGAATTGAAATAGACTGCTTCAATTTCACTCTTCGTATCATAAGCAACGTATGGATTAATAAATTTTCCAATGTATCATCTGTAAAAAATAATGAATGTCGTTTTTGTAACAATTTCAATTCATTCGTAACCATTTCAACTTCATGATATAAAAATTGTTCTTTAATAAATTGATTCGTAAGCTCCGAATTCCGAATCAAATCAGATAATCTAGCTAATGCTTTTCGTTTATTTTTTTCACTTCCTTCAATAACTAGTCCTACTCGCTGTTTGGATAAAATAGTTAAATCAAAATGACTTAACCATTTTCCAATTATATTTAAATCTTTCTTAATAATCGTTCGATTTACAAAGTAATGAGAAGCCATCTCCTGTGCTGTAACTGGCTTGATGTTCATTAATAAGTTATAAGTAATCTGCAAAACCCTTTCCTCATCGGATTCATACTTGGTACGATGATTCACATGAGATAACTTATTAAACAAATCTGCCTTTTCATGTTCCTCTATTTTCAAGTAAACTCCTAAGCCTGGTTTTCTTACAAGGTGTGCACCAGGATACTTCTCAAGATAATTTTCAATTACTTTAAAATCATTCCGAATCGTTTTCTCCGAACAATTAACTTCATTCGCAAGCTCTTGAACCAATACATGCCCATCGGATTCAGATAGTAATAGAAATAAAATCTCTTTTTGTCTTGTATTCATCAATTCCACCTGCTTCCAATCCCCATTTGTCGCTTTTCACATAAAGATGACTATCACATTAAATTATATATTTCTATTTTTGAATTCCATCTATATTGTTACTATGTGTTATTGTATTATAGTAAATAAAAATTCCCAATAGTATAAGTCTATTGGGAACTATAATATCATTTCTGTACTCATCTTTATACATGTTGCAATCTCTTTCCTTCTTTTATATAAATTGCAATCATTTTAGGGTATATTCAATTCCATCTCTACCTATTTCCTAATTTTGAATGCTGTTTCATACATCAGTAAAAAATTGTGATCGTAAAACAACATATTATATTCCGATCTCCCGCATTTTTGCCGTGACTTTTTTCATCCTGTCATCCATATCTGTGCCATCGAATTTCTTAAACCGCATTTCGCTCACGATTTTTCCATCGCACATAAACATAATACGCTCAGTCCTAGCTGCAATCTTTGCGTCGTGAGTTACGAGGATAACCGTGGTACCTTCTGTGTTAATTTCGGAAATTATGTCCATAATTTCCTGTGCGGATTTTGAGTTAAGCGCGCCAGTCGGCTCGTCACCGAAGATAATTTTAGGATTGCTAATAAGTGCGCGGCATATTCCCGCACGCTGAAGTTGCCCTCCCGAAACCTGGGTAATATAACGCTTTTCCAGCTCCGCAATACCAACCTTTTTCATAAGCTCTCTAGCTTTTTCGGTAATCTTCGCAACGCTTTTTCTGTTATCTCGCATTGAAGGAAGAATGATGTTATCAAGAATATTCAGGTTTTTAAGCAAAGTCGGCTGCTGAAAAACAAAACCCATTTTTGTTCTGCGTATATCGGCAAGCTCCTTTTCACTAAGTGCTGATAGATCCCTGCCATCAAAAGAAACCTTTCCGTCGTCAATGCCGTCCATTCCACTCATCGCATACATCAGTGTCGATTTTCCTGAGCCCGAAGGTCCCATGACCGAAACAAACTCTCCTTCGTTTATTTCAACGGACACGCCATCGAGAACATTGTGCTTTTCATTGCCTACTCTGAAAGATTTTACTATATTTTCACCGATAATAATCTTCTTCATAATTTACTCCTTCATATTTTCAGATATTTTTATTTGTCCCGCGCTCGATGTGCCGATAATTGTTGCGATAAGAACTGAGCATATCATCATCAATGGACTTAATAGATACGCAGAAAGTGGATTAACAACAAACTTAAACGATGACGCTCCAAACGAAGAGATAACCGCACTCGCAAGTAACTCTCCGAGAGTGTTTGCTAGAATCGTCCCAAATACAATTCCTACAATCAGAACAAATACCGAACGTGACACATACTGTATTGCAATATCCGAGTTTGTAAAACCTAACGATTTCATTACGGCAATTGAGTATCTGTCCTTCGCAACAAGCATTCTCATAAACAAAAGTGTAACCAATACCGTTATAATCAGCGCAACGACAATTGCAGCAAAGCTGGCCTTTCCGACGGAGCTTATTGTTGAGCCAAATGTTTGTGTAATATATTCATCAATGCCCGAAATCTTTGCAAAATGGAACCTGTCCGCATAGTCCGAGGTCTTACCTCCGACAAGAGATTTATCGGAAAGCTCCGCGTAAATAACACACCACATAATATCCGCCGAATTGTCGGAGAAAACTGCCTTTGCAGTTTTGCCACCGTTAGTAATGTCGGAATAAATTCCGGATACTGTGAGATTTTTCTCCTTCCCCTCAATCACCAGCGTAATGACATCGCCGATCTTTTTGCCTAGCTCTTCAGCGTTTATGGCTGAAAGCGCAATTTCGTCTTCTGCATCGGGTGCTCTGCCTTCGGAATATTCTATTGGGAATATCGAATGATCGCCAAGCTCAATTTTTATTCCTTCCTCCGATCCGTTCTTTGTCTTTACTTTGAATGTTTTGGTCGTCAGCACAGCATATTTAGATATAGATCTGTCGCGCTCCAGCGTCTTTACAACTTCCGCTGCTTTTATAGAAATATTGTCAGTCTGCTGAATGTCAATGCGCATATCACTACTTCCTATCCCCATATATGTGATGAAGCTTTTTGAGGAAATAGTGTTGTACAGGTTCAGTGGAACGATAATGATAAATGTCGAAAGCACAAGCACCGCAAGCATTGTGACGTAAAGTCTTTTTCTTGCAAGAACATCTTTTATGCCCAGAAAAATATTCGTATTAAGCAGCCTGTTTCCGCTTAGGAAAAAATGTTTTGCGCCTTTAGATTTTTCTTGAGCAGTGCCAAAGCGTATTGATTCCGCGGCTGATATTTTTCGAAAGCGTTTCAGCACTTTGTTTACATAGGCAATAATTGCAAAGAGTACTAGCAATGTACCAATTATTCCGAAAAATAAAGCTAGAAAAGAAGAATTTTTACTTTCCCCCATATAAAGCCGTATATTTTCAAGAAGCACACCTCTGAATACAAATGAAAGTGCAAATCCAAGAATACAACCAGCTGCCGCAATCACCGCGTATTTCGCAAGATAAATCTTTTTTATATCGGAAACAGGAAGCCCTATTGCTTTCATAACACCTATTTCACGGTAATCATCTTCGATTTTCGCAAGGAGCGTAAAGCGTATACACATAAATGCGATTGCAACGACAAGCGCACTTACAAGAAGTATGACTGCAATCATCAGCCCATCGGAAATGGCATTAAGCATTTTGAAAAGCGGATATGTAATTGTCGGTCCGTTTGCTTCAAGCCCTGCGGAGGTGTAAGCAGTTTCGAATGCGCCAATTTCAGACAAGTTCTTTAATCTGAACTCAATTAAATATTCCGTGCTTCCGAAATCCTTTATTGTCGCATAATCATTTTCGCTCACAAGGAACCTCTTTGACGAAGCCAGCAACGAATTCATCTGTGAATCACGGAGAAATCCAGCAACAGTAAATTTCTTTCCGTTTATCACAACCTTGTCCCCAACTTTTGCAGTACCGTCCTTCATGTAACCTACCGGAACATAAATCTCTCCATCGGATACATTGATAACGTTTCCGTCGAGATCAAGGAGATAATCAAATCTTTCGCTCTGTGTGCTGAAGCCGTTGTCCTGAACATTGTCTGCAAGCGAGTTCCCGTTAATTACAATCTTTGCACCGTCTACATTGAGATATTCAAGCACCTGAAATTCATCAACATTGCTGTTCTGATTCGCGAAATCCTCAAGCCGTACAGTATCAATATCACCTGAGTGCATTTGCATAAAATGCGGAGTTTTCGCCTGCTTCATGAGTGTATCTATCGCACCCGAAAGATTTACGACAAGTATCGCCGAGAGAGAAACAAGCATAGCTGCGGCAGCGACAAATATCATGGTGGTCAACGTTATCAGCTTGCTTTTTGAAATATCATTACGGATTAGTCTGAAATACATAAGTCACCTCTGCTTTCTAGCTTTTTAACTGATTTCAAGTTGTACAGAATTACTGAAGTAACACATAACAGCACCCCAGCGATAATAATGAGTAATCCCGTTCCTCTTCCACCACCCGTGCTGATGATCTTTCCCCGTTTGCTCAAAAGCATAAACACCAAGCCCGAACGAAATAAGACCACTTCCTATAGCTGAAAAAAGATTGTCTGACCATAGAAGGAGAAATTTCCTGAAAAATTCCCCTGAATTATTCATTGCTGTTTCCATTTCCGCCGCCAAACATCTTCATCATGTACATAAGACTTCCACTTTCAACACCGAGCAGCCTTTCTACATTGAAAACCAACGCCTGTATACGTGAAGCAAGCTCTTCATTCGTCATAGTAACCATTTCATCATCAAAAACGGTATTCGTATATGCCACAACCATTTCCATGCATTCATATGGATACGGCGTACTGAATAGTCCTTGCTCAATACCCTCGCGGATTATTTCCGTCAGTATCGGTGGAACGCCGTTGATTATGACCTTTTGTATTTTTTGATGCATAAGCGCGTTCTGAGGCTTGTGAATATGCTCCATAATTTCCTTGCTATTTCCGCCACTTATGTTAAGTGCCATTACAACGCGGATAATACGCTCATTTACGGGTATGCTCTTGTCTGCGGCAATTTCCTTCGCTGCTCCTAAAAGGAGGACAGTATACCGCTCAATTAGTGCGTCCATAATATCCTCCTTCGACTTGAAGTGATAATACAGCGTTCCCCGCGCAATTCCGACCTTTTCGAGAATATCGTTTGTACTTGTGCCATCAAAGCCCTTCTGACCGAAAAGCTCTTCAGCGGCATCAAGTATTTCGTTCCTGCGTTCCTCGGCTTTTTTTATAACTCTCAATTTTTACAGCTCCATTCTACAGACCGACTGTCTGTCTATATAATTCTAGCATTCTGTTATTATTTGTCAATAATTTGTAATAAATTTTGTGAAAAAATGATCTTAAAATTTAGTTTACGTACATTTATTTACAAACTTAATAGCCATTTGAAATTAATATCCAATAGAAAAACACCTCAACTCTAAAAGAACTATAAAGGTAAGGTGATTCTAATCATACCTTTTTCAAAACAATCAATCTCTTTTACAAAGCTATAATTTTTAATTAATATAATATGTTATTGTTTAAGTATATATCTGTACAAATTATCACTTAAATATGTACTACTTTTCATAAAATACCTTCTTTGGATTCATAACGATGATTACACCACTGAATGAAGAATTGCGCTATACATGATTAATTCCAATAAGTTTCCGTTTATTAAGCCAATAAAAAAAATTAAAGAATTGGTGGACCATTTTGTAAATTCGAGTTTTGTTGGTGGTACCCCTATTATGATAATATATATAATTATAAAAACTATTAACGAGGTGGCTTATGAAAAAGCAATGGAACTTAATATTAGCACTAATTGTCGTATTAATTATTGCAATTTTTTCCGTCATCAATGTTGAACCTGTAACGGTTCATTACTTATTTGGAACAGCCGAGTGGCCGTTAATCCTTGTCATTATTGGGTCAGTTTTATTAGGAGCACTATTTGCTGGATTAATTGGTATGATGAAAATTTATCAGCTTCAACGATCTTTAAAAAAGGCAGAGACTAATGATATAGATAATCAGTCGTAACGGTAGAATACATATATAGGCACGGTGGGTTAATTAGCGATGCAACTTGAACATTCTGATAGGCAGAGGAAGCTGTTATTGAATTCGTGCAAAAGACCTAATTTCACAATCGTCCAGCACTTCAAGAGGGCCGAGACTCTTTAGCTTGGTTGCAAAAGAATGGAACAGCTACCATTTGGCAAGCTGCTCCCTTAGTTAAGCTATCGTTCTCCGATAGCTTAATGATATTGTTAACCAACGGATTTTATTTGTATAAACATATCAAACTCACTTTCACTGTCCTCACCTTTATATCTGTGGTCGTAAACCTCAAAACAAATAACATCAAACTGTTCGTAATTGTTTGTTCCAAGCCAGTTAATGAGTCCCTCAAACGTTTCATTTATCTTGCCCAGAGGTCCTTTGTGCGTAACCATTGCATACTTGCCTGCGGGAATTTTGTAGGAATACATCCCTTCAGGTACTTCACTTTGTATTGAAGTTTCAACCCCTGCTAGATAGCCATGTTCGTTTCTTTTAATTAATCCAATGGTTTCGATTTGATTCAACCTGTCATTAATCTCGTTTATTCTGTTAAACAAAGCTGGCCAGACATCTCCAGGATTAGTTTGTTCCCCAATCTTGCCCATTCCGACAATCATGCGTTCAGAAAATTCGGCCAATGTTGGTGTGTTATTCATCGCTAATTCGTCTCCCTTACAAGTTGAGTTGAGTTTAATTATGAATTCAACATAGACTCAATATCTCCTCCCAATTATTGTAACTAATCTGCCCGTTCGTATTATAAGGTCAGCCAGAAAATATTTCTGGTTGACCATTTTTTATATGGTTTTATTATAACAGTAGCCAGGGTAGAACGTATCTGCCCGT